>JAIQFR010000023.1 GCA_020073205.1 Terriglobia bacterium | reverse complement strand
TCGCGATCGCCGCGGCTTCGATCTCGCGCCCCATCTTCCCGTAGCCGACGATCGCCACCCTCACGATCGCTCCTCCTCTCCGCCGTCCTCGAAGAACCGGCGGTGGAGTCCCCGGACCGCCTCGGCCAGCCGGTCCTCTCGGATGACCGCCGTCACGCTCGAACCCGAACCTCCGAGAGCCACGATCTCCGGCTCGGTCTCCGCCAGGGCCGACAGCACCCGCCCGCGGATCCGGCCCTCCCGGGCGAGCCCGGAGCCCACCACGCTCAAGAGGGCTCTGCCCGGGGCGTCGTCGACCTCGGCGATCCCGGAAAGGGCCCGCCTTGGCCCGTCGAGCGGCGATTCCGACCGGACGGCCACGCTGACGGCCACTTCGGACGAGACCAAGAGGTCCGGCACGAGTCCCGCCCGGTCGAATTCGGCGAGGACGGCAGGGAGAAAGCCGGTATCGAGGCGCATGCGTTTCGAGGCGATTCTCACGCTCCGAACCCCGCCCCGGCTGGCCACCGACACGATCGGGAGCGCCAGCGGGTCGCCCTCCGCGAGAATCAGCGTCCCATCGCCGTCGGGAGCCAGCGAATTCAGGACCCGGACGGGAATCGCGCGCCTCACCGCGGGAGCGATGGAAGAGGGGTGCAGGACCTTCGCGCCGTAGTAGGCGAGCTCCGCCGCCTCCGCGAACGACACCCTCGGGATCGTCCTCGCCGCCGGCACCAGCTTGGGATCGGCGGTCATCAGGCCGTCCACGTCCGTCCAGATCTGGATCTCGGCGGCCCCCATCGCGGAGCCGATCACCGCGGCCGAGGTGTCGGACCCGCCCCTCCCGACTGTCGTGGTCCTTCCGTCCCGGGTCGCTCCAACGAATCCCCCCGTCACGGGAACCTCCGCCGACTCGAGGATCGGGGCGAGCCGCGCCTCGGCGCGCCGCGCCACCTCCTCGAGGTCCGGCTCCGCCGCCCCATGGGTCGCGTCCGTGATCAAGACCTCGCGGGGATCCACCCACCGCGCAGGAAGCCCCCGGTCCTGGAGCACCGAGGCGACCAGGCGTGAGGAGAGGATCTCGCCGAACGAGAGGAGGGTGTCAGAGGATCGCGGCGTCCCCTCCCCCAGGATCCTCACCGAGCGGAGGAGCTGCCGGAGATCCTCGAACAGCGCGTCCACCTCGAGCGAAAGGTCGTGCCGGCGAGTCGGATCCTCGATCGAGCCGGCGAGCGCCCAGCGGTGGCGCCTCTCCACGTCCGCGAGGACCGGCTCGAGCGCTTCGCGGTCGCCGCGCCGGGCGGCGTCCACGGCCCGCACCAGGAGGTCCGTCACTCCCGCGAGGGCCGAGACCACCACGACGGGCCGCCGGTCGAGATGACGCCGGACGATCTCGACGACCCCCAGGATCCTCCCCGCGTCGGCGACGGAGGTCCCGCCGAACTTCATCACGATCAACGGCGGACCTCCGCGGCGAGCATCCCCTTCCCCGCCAGCAGCTCCGCGTTGAGGAGCGTGGCGCCCGCGGCCCCACGGACCGCGTTGTGCGAGAGCACCTCGAAGCGCAGCGTCAGGGCGGAGCACCGACGGACCCGTCCGACCACGACGGACATGCCGTCGCCCGCCCCGCGGTCGAGGCGTGGCTGCGGGCGGTCCTCCTCGGTCCGCACCACGATCGGACGTGGTGGCGCCGAGGGGAGTCCGAGACCCTGAACGTCGCCCCGGAACTCCCCAAGCTCCCGCGCAGCCTCCTCCGGGGACACGGACTGCTCCAGCTCCACGGAAACCGCCTCGAGGTGCCCGTCGAGCGTCGCGACCCGGTGGCAGTGGGCCGACACGCGCGCGTCGGACTCCACGAGCCCGTCCTCCCCGGCCCGGCCGAGGATCTTGCGGGTCTCGGGCTCGATCTTCTCTTCCTCGCCCGCGATCCACGGGATCACGTTGTCCACGATCTCGAGCCCGCGCGGTCCCTCGAGTCCCGCCCCGGAGAGCGCCTGGTACGTGGCCACCACGACGCGCCGCACGCCGAACGCACGGTCGAGGGGGGCGAGCGCCATGACGAGCCCGGTCACCGAGCAGTTCGGATTCGTGATCCAGTACCCCCCGCCGGTCCGCCGGCGTTGCGCCGCCAGGAGGGAGAGATGGGAGGCGTTCACCTCCGGGACGAGCAGCGGGACGTCCGGCTCCATTCGGAACGCGGAAGCGTTGCTGATGACCGGGAATCCCGCGGCGACGAACCGCGGCTCGATCTCGCGAGCCGCCGTCGCCGCCAGCCCCGACAGGACGAAGTCGCACCCTTCGAACGCGTCGGGAACGCACGGCTGGACCGTAAGCGACGCCGCGTCCTCGGGGGGATCCTCGGAGAGCCCCCAGCGAACGCACTCGCGGTAGCTCCGGCCTTGGGACCGCTCCGAGGCACCCACGACCGCGAGACCGAACCACGGATGGCCGGAGAGCCTCTCGATCAGGCGCTGGCCCACCAGTCCCGTCGCCCCGATGATGCCCGCCCTGTACGAGATCACCCTTCCTCCCCGCCGCGGACGATACCACCGCCGGGGCCCCGGGCGAAATCGTCTCGCATGCTATACTTGCCGCTTCCATTTGACCCATCGTTTCCCACAGGCGGGGCCGCGCGAAGCTCATGGCCGACATCGACTACAACGAGCCGAATCCCGCGCCGAGCCGCATGCGCTGCCTGCACCGCGGCCCCTCGGACGACTTCTTCTGCCTCCGGTACCAGGTCTGGTATCCGTCGCCGGACTGCGCGATCCGTACCAAGTTCAAGACCTCCAACGGTTGCCTCGACTGCGAGCAGGGACGCTTCAATCTGAAGCGGCACTCCGCCGCCCTTCGCGGGGTCCATTTTCACTTCGACGCCGAAGAGTGACCCCAGCATGGGCGAGCCGATCCGCCGGCCACCGGCAGCCGTGCGGGGCTTGGTCTTCGATCTCGACGGCACCCTCGTCGACTCCTACGGCGCCATCGCGCTCAGCGTGAACGCGGCCCGAAAGGCGTTCGACCTCGACCCGCTCCACGAGCGGGACGTACGCCGCCGGGTCGGTCGGGGGCTCGAGGCGCTCATGGCCGACGTGCTCGGCACGGACCGCGCCGCGGAGGGGGTCCGGATCTTCCGCCAGCGCTACGCGGAGGTCTACGCCGAGGCCACGTCGGCCCTCCCGGACGCCGTCCTAACCCTGCGGGAGCTCCGGTCGCGACGGTACCTGCTGGCCGTCGCCAGCAACAAGCCGGCCCGCTTCGGTAGACCGATCCTGGAGGGCCTCGGGATGGGAGGCCTTCTGGTGACCGTGGAAGGGCCGGACACCGCCGGCGCCGCGAAGCCCGAGCCGCCGATGATCGAGCGGTGCCTCCATGCCATGCGGATCGGTCGGGGCGAGGCCGTCTACGTCGGCGACATGGTGCTGGACGTGGAGACGGCGGCCCGGGCCGGGGTCCCCGTCATCCTCGTGCCCGGTGGCTCGTCCGAGCGCGAGGACCTCCTCCGAACCGGGGCCCCGGTGCTCGGATCGCTCGGCGAGCTTCTCGAGCTGTTTCCGCCGCTCGACGAGCGCCGCGACAACGAACCGGCAGGCGCTGCCTGAGCGGAGCGGGTTCGAAGCACGCCGGAATCAAGAGCGACGGGGGC
Organism: Terriglobia bacterium; assembly: GCA_020073205.1. NCBI lineage: Bacteria > Pseudomonadati > Acidobacteriota > Terriglobia > Terriglobia bacterium. The sequence continues at coordinate 42,663 of JAIQFR010000023.1, read as the reverse complement.
TCAGGGCGTCTTCCCGAGCCGCTCGATCTCGCGCTTGAGCGCCTCGATCCGCGCGGTAAGCGTCGCCATCTCCGCCTCGATCTCGGCCATTCGCGCGGCGCGGTTCCGCCGCTCCGCGGCGTCGTGAGCATCGGCGAGGGAGGCGGTCAGCGATTTTCCGCCGCGCACGACATCGATGCTGAACGGTGCGGCGGGAGCGCGAAGGGCGAGCTGCACCTCCAGATCGTTGGGATCGAGGAGCGGCTTGCCGCCAGCACGAACGAGGACGTCCCCGACCTTGAGGCCGGCCTCGGCCGCGGGGCTCTCGGTCTCGACCTCGGTCACCAGAACGCCCGCGTCCGCCGGGGCGCCGTAGTGCAGCCTCAATTCACGAGGGATGGACGCCAGGCTCACGCCCGGACCTCTCCCGTCGCCGTACGCCTCCACGAGCGCGCGAGCCTCCCGCTCGGCCCGTGCGCCCGGTGGCACGGCTCGGGGAGTGTTCGAAGGGACCCTGAGACGGATCACCCTCGGCTCGACCTTCATTTCACGGCTTTCCACCTTGCCGTTGCGGAGGATCTCTAGCACGACCCTCTCGCCGGGGCGCAGCCCGCCGACGGCTTCCCGCAGGCTCTCGCGGTCGGTCACCGGCCGGTCGTTCAGGAGGAGGAGGAGATCTCCCTCGTGAATCCCCGCCTTCGCGGCGGGCCCGCCGTCGACCACCGCGATCACCTTGACGCCGCCGTCGGGGGCGTCGCCGAGAAAGAAGCCGAGCCAGGCCGGTTCGTCGGGCTTCGGGGAAGGCGCCGCACGCGCCGCTGGGGCGACCTGGGGTGCGGGCGGCGGCTCCGCCCCGGCCTGAGGCGCCTCGGACCCCGCCGCAACCAGGAGCGCAACCACGATGGTCAACGTTCCTCCCACGGGTTCGCCACCTCCTTCACTTCTCGGGAGATGTTACGCGCCCGACGCAGGAAAGACGAGCCTGCGCTGCCCCCCCCTCTGCTACAATCCGCTCCGCTCGGACGCTGCGTCCGCCGAAAAAGGAGCTCCGGACGGAGGATTCCGCGTGACCCAGGAGGGAACGTCCCCGATCCGCGACGTTCGCGAAGCGGACGGGGTGGTCTCCGTGGCCCTCGCTGGAAGCCTGTGCGGCGACGGTTCGACGAAAGTCCTCCTGGACGCGATTCACGAAATCGAGGCTCGGGGATCGCCCCGTCTCGTCCTCGACCTCGCGAAGCTGGAGCGGATCGACTCCGCCGGCCTCGGCGCGGTGGCGTCGGTGTACGTCTCGGTGACGAGGGTTTCTGGGAAGCTCGTGCTGGCGGGGGCGTCGCCTAGGGTGCAGGCCCTGCTCTCGACGACCATGCTACTGCAGGTGATCCCGCTGTACCCGGACGCGGAGTCCGCTCGGCGCTCCCTCTTGCGCTGAGCGCGGCCCCAGCCCGCCGGCCTGCCCCGGCCCCGCCCCATCCTCAGAAAGGTGGCCCTGGCGCGCTCTTCCCCGTGTAAGATGACCGCGGCGGCGCGACGATTTTCCGGCCGACCGTCGATCCGCGAGGCACGTCGGACGGCGCCGCGCGGGCGGAGAGGGACCCATGAACCAAGACCACGGGAAAGGTGGCGTAAAGCACGTCGAGGCGGGGTTCGGCGCCAGCGGAGAATCGCTCCCGGACATGCCGCTCAAGGTCGTGGTATTCGCGGAGTTGACGCCCCGGGATCCCAGGACCGGGCAATCGACCGAGCGCCGTCGGCGGGTTCCCGTCGATCGCGGGTCGTTCGACGAGGTGCTCAAAGGATTCGATCTTCACGCTCTCGTCGACGTTCCGGACCGCCTGGGGAGCGCCGCGGAGCCGCGGATCGTCGACGTCGCGATCGGCGACCTGAAGGCTTTCCGTCCCGAGGCTCTGGCCGAGGCGATCCCTGCCGCGCACGACCTGCTCCGGCTGCGCGCGGCTCTCGGGGAATTGAAATCGGCGAGGCTCCGGCTGGACGACGTGCGAAGCCTCGCCGGCTCGCTCGAGAGCCGCTCCGCCGTACTGGAGCGGGTGAGGTCGGCGCTGCTCGAGGCGGAGCCGGCAGCCGCTCCGCAGGCCCCGGCTCGCGTGCAGGAAGGCGGTCTCGACGCGCTCCTCGAGAAGGTGGCCCTGCCCGAGGGCGAGCCGTCGGGGCGCGGGGCCGATCTGGATCGGCTCGATGCCCTGGTGCGCGACCTGGCTCGATCGTCTCGCGGCTCGGATCACGCCGACCCGCGCGCCGTCGAGGGCGCGATCCGGGAGATCGATGCGGCGCTGTCGGCGCAGGTGGATGCCTTGTTGCACCACCCGGAGATCCGGCGTCTCGAGGCGGTCTGGCGCGGCCTCAAGCTCCTGATCGATCGGACCGACTTCGACAAATCGATTCGGATCGACGTGATCGCCTGCGGACGGGAGCAGATCCTCTCCGCTTTCGACGATCTCGTGGTCGTCCCGGAGTCCCAAGGGATCTCCTCGGAACCGGTCTCCTTCGTCGTGGTCGACCTCGAGTTCGACCGCACGCCTGCGGACATCGAGATCCTGGAGGGGCTCGCGCAACGAGGCGCCGCCCTGTCCGCCCCGGTCATCACTGGCGTCGGCGTCGGGTTCCTCGGGCTGTCGAAGGCCGGCGACCTCGCGCGGATGCCGGGCCTCAAGGACCGCTTCGGGTCGCCCGAGTACACGAAGTGGCGGGGGCTCCGCGAGGCGGGCGCTTCCCGGTGGCTCGGCGCCGCGTTCAACCGGATCCTGCTGCGGCCGGCGTACGCGCCGGGCGAGTGGGGCGACCGGGCGTTCGGTTATCGTGAGCGCCTGGAAGGCGGCGCGGACGAGCCCAGAGTCTGGGGCAGCGCGGTCTGGGCGGTGGCCGTGCTCGCGGTGCGATCCTTCGGCAGGATCGGTTGGTGCACGGACATGATGGGGCAGCGGGCCTCGGGCACGGTCGACGACCTGCCGGTGCGCCTCTACGACCGGCCCGGAGGCGAGGCCGTTTCCTTCCCGCTCGAGACCTCGCTCTCCGACGACGTCGAGCGGGATCTCACGGCCAACGGGGTGATGGCGATCACGTCACCCCTCGACTCCGACCGCGCCTTCCTGCGCTTCGCCCCCTCCGTTCACGCCCCCCAGCACTATCAGGATCCCGTCGACCGGGCTCGCGCCAAGCTCCAGTCCACGCTGCCGTTCCAGATGTTCGTGGGGCGGCTCCTGAACTACGCCATGGCGGTCGAGGGTTTGCTCGTGCCGGGGCGCAACGCCGATCAGATCGCCTCCGGCTACGACCGCGCGCTGCGCTCGCTCCTCGGCTCGGCGGGGCGTCCCGAGCCCGACGCGGTCAAGGTCGCCGTGCTCCCCAACGAGCAGGACCCGTCCACATCCGACCTCTACCTCAAGGTCCGCTGGCCCGGATCGCAATCGTTGCCGGGGGCCGGCGAGGTGGAGCTGCGCTGGCCCCTTCAGATCTGACACCGGAGGCACCCCATGTCGGCCGAACCGAAGCACGGACTCGAGATCACGCTGGAGCGGATGATGATCCTGCGGGCCGCCACCCAGGAGGTGTCCGCGTGGATCCTGAGGGAGGCCGAGGAGCGGCTCGGGTGCCTGCGCCCTCTCCTGCTGCCGCGCAAGCTCCTCGGGGGCCATCTCAAGTCCCCCGTGCACGAGGAGGTCAAGGACGCCGACAAGGCGTTCTCGGAGCTTCAGGCCGCCTTTCGCGAGGTCGCCGGCGCGCCGTTCAAGCTCACCGGCCGCCTCGATTCCCCGATCGATCCGATCGCGACCGACCTCGCGCTCTACGTCTGGGAGTACGCGTATCGGCCCGAGGGGAGCGACGCGAGCCGCCCGGTGACGGTCAAGTCTCCCCTGTCCTGGGTGCTGATGCACGCGGCGCCGGTCAGCCTGTCCCAGGCCCGCCAGATGCTCGCCGGAGGTGCCGGTCGGAGCGACGCCGACCTCAAGCAGTTCGCGATCAACGCGCTGGTCATCAAGCAGGTGTTCGACCGCAATCCTGCGCTGATCCGGCTGCTGGACGCGATCAGGCTCAAGGTCTCGATCGTCGAGCTTCCCGAGACCGGGAAGCTCCCCCTGGTCAAGCTGACCTCCCCGATCCCGACGTTCCGGCCGGCGGACAGCGTCGTGCTGAGCGCCACCCGGCTGTCGGGCGTCCCGATCTTCGAAGAGCTGATCGATGTCGAGGCGGCTCGAAGCCTGGCCGATCCCTATCGCGAACGTGTCGTCGATCTGATCGGAACGGCGGCGCTGGCGGGATGAAGCTCGCGCCGGCGGCGCTCGCCATCGCGCTCCTCGCCGCCGCGCAACGCGGAACGTCCGCGGAAGCCGCGAGCGACGCCCGGCTCTCCGCCGATCCCTACGTCTCCATCGAGACCGGGGCCGACGCCACCCGTACTTTCGCCGCCCTCATCGCGAGGCTCGAGACGGACGCTTTCCGTCCTCTCGAGGGCCGCCGATTTCCGGGCGTCGCCGCCCGATCGGTGAGAACGGTCCTCTTCGACCTGCCGGTCGCATGGTGGCTCGGCGTCCTGGAGCACGAGGCCTTCGGCCACGGTGGGCGTGCACGCGAGGTCGGCGCGCGCGCGGGCTTCCACATGGGCTCGCCCTGGGGCGGGCGCGACTCGTACGCCTCCTTCTCGACCGGCGGTCTCGCCATCGACGACGTCCTCCGGATCTACGCCGGCGGCACGGAGTCGAACAGCCGGACGGCGACCCTCGCGGAGAGAGACCTCGTCGCGGGCCGGCCAATGTCGTCCCTCGAGCTTCTCCTCGTGGCCGCCAACCGCTGGGTGGATTACGCGTACGTCGTGCGGACGACGCCGGATCCCGCACGCGATCCCGCCGGGTTCTACGGAGAGTGGGCGGGCGGAGGCGACGTCGCGAACTACCTCGGGCGCCTAATCGAGCGCGACACCGGCGACCCCGGCATCGCCCCCGGCGGCTCCTCGCAGCCCGTCCGCGACAACTATCGCCGGCTGCGCCGCCAGGCCGTCTGGAGCGTGCTGGATCCCGGCCTGTGGCTGTCGCTTTGGACGGCGGGACGCGCGGTGCTGGACGGCGACGCTTTCCCGCGCGTTCCCCTCCCCTCCTTTCGCGGCCGCGCCCTCCTCCCGCTCCTCTCAGCGGACTGGCTGCCCGACGGTGAAGTCGCCTCGCTCGAGATCGTCCTCGGTCCCGCCCGCGGCGTCCCTCCCGTCGACGCGGCGTGGTCCTCGCTCGTCGCTCGAGCGGGAGCCGGCCCCCGCGGCCGCATCGTCGCCGCCGGGGCGGCGACAGATCGGCTGCTCGCGCTCGACGGCCTGAAGATCGGGGGCGAGATCGAGGCTTGGCGACAGCCAACGAGCGGCGTCGGCGGCGGCGTGCGCGCGCGCTTTACCGCCCTTGGCGGCAGGATGCGGGGCGTCTTCGCCGAGGCCGGGGTGAAGACCGCCGGACACTGGCCCGGACGCCCGACGGGAACGGGAGCGTTCGCGAGCCTCGGCGTGTCGATTCCACTCCCGTGAAAGGTCAGGGACGCTCCATGGCCGATCCCTGCGCGGCCTTGACCGCGGCGATGAGTCGAGGCAGCTCCGCGCGCTCGACCAGGAAGCGCGGTGCCGGCACCCGGCGGGCGGTGGTGGGCGGCTCTTCGAGGGAGTTGGCGCCGATCGTGAGCTCGTGAGTCTTGCCCCGCAGCACGACGACCGGGATGCGCATCGTGCCCCGTCCCACGTACTCGTGACAGGCGATCTCCAGCTCGAGGGCCCGAGGGGCCAGGGTCTCGAGGAGCTTCCCCTTGCCGTCGACCAAACGGACCGCCTCGGGCTCGACCGTCAGCGTGTAGCGCTCCTTGCGCGGGAACGAGAGCACCATCACGACGATCAGCGTGACGGCCAGTCCGCCTCCCGCGATGCTCGCCGCCGTGAGCCCGAACGCGGTCGCCACACGCCAGCAGATGAGCCCGACGACCGGCAACACGACAAACACCCAGACGATCACCAGGAGCAGGATCCGGCTCTCCCTGGCCGCGTTGCTTACGAGCACGAAGGGTTGGTTCATCGGGCCACCTGGGTCAGGCCGCTCACCATGCGACGAGAAGCGGCATCGCGAGCAGCTCTTCGAGCAGGTAACGGCGCAAGGCGGGCGCCGAGCCGCGCCAGACGACGGACACCCGGTCGACATCCGGCTCGATGACGACGTGGTGCAGCACCGGCTTCGTCGGCGCGAGCTTCCCGTCGCGGCGGTCGACCGAGATCTGAGGACCGCCCTTGGGCAGGCGGAACAAGAGGATCGGCTCCCGCGGATGGAGGTTCACGAGGCCGAAGTCGACGTTTCCGACGTTCTCCGGCGTGAACGGCCCCAGCTGCAGGCCGAGGGATCCCGCGTTGCAGGCGCGCGCGTGCCACATCTCCTGCGGCGTTCCTCTGCGCGGATACCCCGAGGGCATGTAGCCGCGGCGGACCTCGGGGAAGTCGCCCTCGAACGGCTCGTAGCTCGGGGTCCCGCCCAGGAAGCCGATGCGCGGAAAGCTGGCGAGGCTCAGCCAATCGGTTCCCCAGGGGAGCGGCATCTGGGGCCAACGTCGGGTCGAGCCGACGGCCAGCCGGCTGGGCGAGAGCCGGTCGGCCGGGTCCTCGATGTTCGGCAGGGCCAGCGCCTCGAGGGCCTCCGGTGTGGCCTCGATGACGTACCCCCTGCCGACGCCGTTGCGCGGGTAACGAAAAGGGCTGTGCCTCGATCCCTGCAGGTGGGGGGAGAGATAGGGAATCAGGGTCGCGTAGGGATTGCCGAGTTTCGCCTCGGCGGCCCTGTCGACGCCACCGTACGCGCGGTCGTATCGAAGCGGCAGCTTCTCGAAGGGTGTGGGCTCGCTGAAGACGACCCGGCCGCTGGCCGACACCGCGCACCTCCGATCGCCGACGATCGCGAGGCTCTTGGTCACCGCGCCGACCGACACCGAGGCCGTGAACTCGGCCCGTTCTTCCGGCGGGTAGGCATGCCCGCGCACGACGACGTCGCTCACCGGTTTCCACGGATAGATGTCCGCGTCCTGCAACACGATCTCGGGATCCGCTTCGTCCACCATCAGCGTGTGGAGCGGAAGCTGCTCTTCGGCCAGGACGCATTCGGCCGTCCTGCCCTCACGGCGAGCCGCGAGCCGGTACGTCCGCTTCACGACGACGGAGAGGATCGCCCTGCCCTTGTCGTCCTCCCCCGAGAGCTGCATGACCTGCTCGGTGGGCGAAGAGGCCCTCATAGCTCCTCCACCCCCGGGTCGTTCACGATGCCGTTCGTCGCGGGCGTCCCGGCCGGAGGCGTCCCCGGAGGCGAGGCCAGCATCTGGCTCGTGGCGGCCGGCGGAGCGTCCCCGAGCAGCTCGTCGATCTTGCTTCCCGCCGCGTGCCCCAGGGCCGCTCCCCAGTTCCCGACGCTGGCGTTGTCGCCGAGCAGGTAGTGCAACGGGGCGTTCGTGTATCCGAGAGGCGAACCGGTCAACTGCTGGATGGCCTGGCTGAGCAGGCCCTCCGCCATCTTGTTGAAGAACACGTTCGTGATCTTCCCGAACAGCTTCCCGCCAGCCCACCCTCCCAGCTTGTTGAACCCGAACGTGATGGCGGCGTCGATCCCCATGGCGAGGATCCCGCCGAGGATGTCGCCGATCGTCATTCCGCAGACCACGTTCCCCCAGGCGACCACGACGTTCAGCGGCATGGCGCACGGGTCGGCGCAGTTGAGATTCGGGTTCACGACGATGAGGACCGCGCCGGCGATGGGCTTGCCCTGGGCCAGCACCGTCGCCGGGCCGAAGTAGGACTTCGAGCCGCTCGTCGGGATGATGAGGGGGAGGAGCGCGCACGGCGGATAGGGAGGAATCGGCACGTGGATGATGCCGTTTCCGATGTCCGTGTCGCGTTGCATGATCTTCGTGCCGAGCGCCTTCACCTTGTCGTCCGTCATCAGGGCCGTCGCCGTGATCCCCCACCCCTGCATGACGTGACCGACCACGTGCGGGATCATGGGCGCGGGAACGGGCGGCGGGGTGGCGGTGACCTCGTTGTGATAGTCGCATCCCGCCATGACGTGGTACTGGCGCAGCACGATGTGCATCGCTCACCCTTCCTTGCACACGAGCGTGCAGGTGCGCCGCTGATGCGGCACGACCTTGTACCTGAAGGGATAGCGATAGCCGATGAACACCCTCGAAGCCGGCACGTCGATGCCCACCTCCTCGACCGTCGGCACGCGCTCGATCGTGGTATCCCCGAGCGTGATCCTCACCGCGAGGTGCGGCCGGGGTATCTTGAACTGGATGGGACCCTCGTGGGCGAACCCCGTGAGAACGACGGCGTCGCCCGGCTCCGCCTTGGGCGCGACCATCCTCGGGTAGGCCGCATTGAAGAGGCGGGAGGTCACCCGGTCGAGGCGGCCGTCGACGACCTCGACGGCCGAGCGAAGGCGTTGTCCGCTCTGGAGCGGACAGACCCCGAACAGAACGGGATCGGGCCGGTCCGCCCACGTTCCGATCAGCGACCGCGGGTCCTCGATCCGCGGGAGCGGCTGGTGCAGCGCCGAGGCCTCGTCGACGTAGAGCCCCATCCCCTTCGGGTTGTCCGGGTGAGCCGACACGAGGCCATCGACCGTGATCTGGCCGCCGAACGCGTGCTCTGCGGTCAGCGGAAGCGAGACGAACGGTACGGGCTCGCTGGGAACGAGGCCGCGGCCCGGCCGATTCTCGCGCCAGATCCGCGTGCCGAAAACGATCGCGGAACAGCGGAAATCGCCCAAGGCCACCGACACCTCGAGCCTGGGCTCCGCTCGTCGCCCGGGCGTGCACGCGGCCCCCGCGACGAAGACGTCCACCCCTCCCTTGCGGTAGGGTTGATCGGCCTCGAATGGCCCGAGGGGAGAATCCCAAGGCTCGATCGAGACGATCCACGGCTGCTCGTCCGACGGGACGAGCCCGCCGGAGCGCACCTCGTACGTCACGCGCGCGACCATCGCGGCGGCCATCCGCGTCTCGTCGATGACCGTGCTCAGGAGCATCGCAGGAAACGGAGTCCGGTTTTCGCTGTCCATAGGGCCCGCCGGTCCTTGGAACGTGCTTCAGGTGTTCAACCTGATCCGCTCACCGGTCAACCGGATATCGTCGTTCGCCTTCACGTTCACGTCGCCGACGCGCGCCCTGAGGTTCTGGATGCGCGCGGTGCTCGTCAGATCGCCGGCGACCTCGATCGTCGCGTCGGCGCCGCTCTCGATCGCGACGCCCTCGCGGCCCCGAATGCCGACTCGACGTCCGACGAGATCGAGCGCCTCGCTCGCCTCGATCGTCAGATCGCGGTCGAAGCGCAGAACGGGCCCGCTCGGCGTGATCCGCAACGTGAAGGAGATCTCGCCATCGCGCGCGACCAGCGTCACCAGATCCTCCCCGCCCCTACGCGCGACGACGAGCCTCTGTCCTCCGACGAGCTCGAGGCCGCCCCGCCGCGCGGATCGCAGCTCGGCGCGGACGGCCAGGTTCGCTTTCTGACGCATGCTTCCTCCCCTGCTACGCGTTGAGCTTCACCGTAGCCCCCGTCACGGTCACCGCGCCGGATCCGGTCACGTCGACCGTGGTTCCCCCGACCTTCGCCGTCCCGCCCTTCACCTCGACGGCGCTCGTCCCCTCGACCGTCGTCGTGGCGCCGGTGGCGGTCATCTTCGACGAACCGGTGACGGTCGTCTCCGTGCCGGTGACCTCGATGGTCGGCGCGCTCAGCTTGATCTTGGACTCCCCGGTGAGGTTGATTTCCTTCGCGCTGATCGTCGCCACCCCACCGGCCGTCGCGAGATTCAGGCCCTTTTGGTGCCCGCCCGAGATCGTGATGTCCTTGGTGTTGCTGTCCAGGTGGATCTGGAGCTTGCCGGTCTTGTCGGTGAGCGTGATCCCCGCCTCGCCGTCCGGCTTGTCCTTCAGCTCGATCGACGCGCCTTCTCCGGTCATCACGAGGATGTACGACTTGTCGTTGTCCTTGAAGAGCTGGACCTCGTGGTTGTCGGAGGTCAGGATCGTCACGTAGCTGGCCTTCGTGCTGTTTCCCGCGCCCCCTCCGTCCCCCATCTGGATCTTCTGGCCGCCGCCGGTGTTCAGGAAGATGTTCGCGGCCTTGTCGTCGAGCATCAACCGGTGGTGGTACGGGGTCAGGATCACGTTCTGGATCCGGTCCGCGGGCTTGAGGGGAGGCTTGTTGGAGCCGTTGTACACGCTCCCGACGATGAGGGGCAGATCGGGATCGCCGTCCACGAACTCCACGACGACCTCGTCTCCCACGAGCGGGTGGAACTGGACGCCGTGATTGGGGCCGGCGTACAGCGTGCTCACGCGGATCCAGCAGGAATTGGTCTCGTCCGTCTCGGGTCGCAGGTCCCAGTAGAACTTCACCTTGGCCCGGCCGGCCTCGTCCATGTAGAGCTTCTCGCCCTTGGGACCGACGGTCAGCGCCGTCTGCACCCCCTGAACGACGGGGCGCGGCGTGATCCGATCGGGCCTGTAGGGAACGGCCGCCGGGATGCACTCGAACGTGCAGCGATAGACCGTCTTCGAGTCGGGCGGCGCTTCGTCCTCGAGGACCTGGCTCTGCTCGGCCGAGTGCCGGACACGGACGAGGAGGTACTCGCCGTTGAAGTCGCCCCTCGGGTGGTTCTTCAGCGTGAACCGGAAGCCCGGCAGAAGGCGGCGGCTCGACGACTCCCCGACCGCCAGCACGCGCGTCGCCCGCAACTCCTCGAGCCGCGTCTTGACGAGACGCTTGCCGTCGGATTCCGTCGTGTAATCGCCGGGGTAGTCGTAGACCTCGAGGGCCCGCTCGCCTCCGGAGCCCGGCTCCTTGACCTCGAGGCTCACCGTCGGCTTCTCGTAGAAGTAGTCGCGCAGCATGGTGGCCGCGCTCCGGACCTCCTGCGACCGCCGGAAGTCGGTCACGTGCTCCTTCTCCTCGTGAAGCCCGGTCGGCGGCACGAAATCCATTTCGAAGGTCTTGCCGCCCCCGGAGCCGTCCGTGGCCTTCTGGCCGACCGCGACCGTGGCGTCCGGCATGTCCGCCAGCACGAGCACCGCCCCGTCGTCGCCGTGCTCGAAGAAGTAGTACATCCCGTCCTCCTCGAGGCGGCGCGACACGAAATCGAGATCGGATTCGCGGTACTGGATCACGAACTCCCGCTCCGGGTAGACCTTCGGATCCTTGAGGGAGAACTTGTACCGGTCCTTCGGGATCCCTCCCTCCTCGAGCGCCTTCGCGAGGATGTCGGGGACCGTCCCCTTCGAGTGGACCTTCGAGCGGGAGCGGTACGCCAGCAGCGCGAGATCGGGCACCAACTCGGCGATGTAGTGGGTGAACTTCTTCGTCCGACCCACCTGCTCGAACCTCGAGACCACGCCGTGGACGTTTCTCTTCCCCTGAGGGCTCAGGATCGTGAGCCGGGCCGCCTTGCCGACGATGTCGTCGAAGCTCAGGTTCCCCTCCGTGCTCGCGAGTTCGAGCCGGAAGCGGAACGGGGACGAGACCGCCTCCTCTCCCTCGAAGCGGTGGACTCGAAGCTGGGCCTTCACCTTGTCGGCCTGGAACGTGAAGTCCGCCTGCTGTCCGGATCGTATGAGGGCCATGGCCTGTTACCTCGGGGCGGCGATCCCCGCCCCCGAGAAGTCCAGCGTGAACTCCGCGTCCGGCCCGACGCCCAGGCGCAGCCTCTCCGGGACCGCGCCTTCCGCCATCCGCGTGAGAAGCTCCGTGGAGATCCGGGGAAGGAGCGATCCCTGCAGGATGTAGTCGATGTTCCTCGCGCCCGTCTCGACCTCGGTGCATCGGTCCACGATGAGGTCGATCACTTTGGGATCGTGCTCGAACGCCATGCGGTGGCTCTCGGCGAGGCGCTTCCCGATCTTGCCCACCTTGAGCTTCGCGATCTCCCTCAGCGCGTCCGGGCCCAGGGACAGGTACGGGATCACGGTGGTGCGGGCGAGCCACGCCGGCTGCAGCGCGCGGCTCAGCACCGGCCGGATCCCGTCCAGGATCTCCTTGAGGTCGGGGGAGGGCCCCGCCGCGCACATCTGCTGGATGACGTCGGACGCGAGGTTCGTCGCGATGAAGATCACCGTGTTCTTGAAGTCGATGCTGCGCCCCGTCCCGTCGGTCAGGTCCCCCTTGTCGAAGACCTGGAAGAACAGGTTCCGGACTTCCTGGCACGCCTTCTCGATCTCGTCCAGCAGCACGACCGTGTAGGGGCGCTGGCGCACGGCTTCCGTCAGGGTGCCGCCCTTCCCGTAGCCGACGTAGCCGGGCTTGGCCCCGACCAGGCCCGAGACCCCCATCTCTCGGTCCTGGTACTCCGACATGTTGATCGTGACCATGAATTTCTCGCCGCCGAAGAGCAGGTCGGCGACGGCGAGCGCGGTCTCGGTCTTGCCGACCCCGCTCGGACCCGCCAGCAGGAACACCCCCATCGGCTTGTTCGGGTCGTGGACGCCGGCCTTCGCCGCCTTGAGACCTTCGGAGATACCCCCGATCGCGTGGTCCTGTCCCTTGATCCGTTCCTTGAGGCGCCGTCCGAGGGTCAGAACCATGGTGGCCTCGTCCCCCACCATCTTGCCGACCGGGATTCCCGTCCAGTTCTCCACCACCGACGCGACGACCTCCGGGCTCACGTCGAGGTGGACGACCGGGTTCTTTCCCTGGATCGCGTCGAGCTCCCCGAGCGCCGTCCTGAGGTCCCGCTTGAGATCGTCCAGGAACGCGGGCGCGGCCGAAGGCGGGGCTCCGTCCGGGACCGGCGCGGCGGTCGGGGCCTCCTTCTTGGCTGCGACGATCCGCTTCCTGAGGCCGATCACGCGCTCCACGGCGTCCCTCTCCTTCCGCCACGCCGATTCCTTTGTCGCGAGCTCGGCCCGCACCCTCTCGAGGTCCGCGGCCAACCCCGAGGCGTGCCCCTCGTCGACTGCCGTTCCGCCATCCCGGTCGCGCTCGATCGCGGCGGCCTCGCGCTCCATGGCCTGGATGCGGCGCTCGAGGTCCTCGATGAAGCCGGGTTTGGTGGTGAGCCCGATCTTCACCCGCGCGGCCGACGTGTCGAGAAGATCCACGGCCTTGTCCGGCAGCTGGCGCCCGGCGATGTAGCGGGAGGACAGCTTGGCCGCGGCCTCCACCGCGTCGTCCCGAACCTCGATCCCCTCGTAGAACTTCTCGTACTTCTCCTTCAGTCCCCGGAGCATGATCGCGGCGTCGGCGGCGGAGGGCTCGTCCACCTTGACCGGCTGGAAGCGCCTCGCCAGCGCGGGATCCTCCTCGAAGTACTTCTTGTACTCCATCCAGGTCGTCGCCCCGATGGTCCGCATCTCGCCGCGCGCCAGCGCGGGCTTCAGCAGGTTCGCCGCGTCACCCATTCCCGCGGCGCCGCCCGCCCCCACGAGCGTGTGGGCCTCGTCGATGAACAGAATGATCCCCTTGGTGTTCGCCTTGACCTCGTCGATGACCCCCTTGAGCCGGCTCTCGAACTCCCCCTTGACGCCCGCGCCCGCTTGGAGGAGCCCCATGTCGAGCCCCCAGATGTCGACGCCCTTCAGGAAGTCGGGAACGTCCCCCTCGGCGACGCGCAGCGCCAACCCTTCGACGATCGCGGTCTTCCCGACGCCGGCTTCGCCGACCACGATCGGGTTGTTCTTGCGACGGCGCGCGAGGATGTCGATCGCCTGCCGGATTTCCCGGTCCCGCCCGAATACCGGGTCCACCTTCCCAGCGCGAGCCGCCGCGGTGAAGTTCGTCGCGAACCGCGCCAGCGCCCCCCCGGGAGCGCCGGGGACGGCCCCCGCGGAGGCCGGCCCCGCCGCCGGGACGTCCCGACGGAGCGTGGTTTCCTCCGGCGACCCGGCGACGATGTCGGCGTGGGACCGCCGGAGCTCTTCGGCCCGCACCTTGTCCAGCTCCGGATGGTCGTCCGCCAAGTAGCGGCCCGGGTCCGAGACGAGGACGGCGACGAGAGCCGCCGACCGGATCTCGGGCAGGCTCCACTCCACCGAGGCCACGAGCCACCCGTCCTTGATCCACTCCACCAGCACCGGCGAGAACACCGGCTTCCCGGCGTTCCCCGAGCGGAACCCCTCGACCGCCCGCTGCAGCGATCGCTGGAGCTTCGCGACGTCGGCGTCGAAGTGGAGCAGGATCAGCGCGGGGTCCCCCGCGGGATCCTCGAGCATCTTCAGCAGCACGTGCTCGACGCTCACCTCGTAATGGCCGCGCGAGATGCAGAGGCCCGCGGCACCTTCCAAGGCCCGGGTACAGTAGCCATTCAGGCGCTGGAACAGCGGCTTGATGTCGATCTTGGCCATGGCTCTTGGTCTCCTCGCGGCCGTGCCGCTCCTCTCACGCCGCCGCCGCGGCGACCGCCGGCCTCGCCGCCGGCTCCTGGAAGACGACGCCCGGGTCCGTGGCGGGCTTGCCCAGCCACGTGGTCTGCCCGAGCCGCATCGGAACGGATCCTTCGATGAGCTTGAGGTCCGGCACCTCCCCGTGCCGCAGCACCACCTCCAGCTCGTACTGGAGCCGGTCCCGCACGAAGAGTCGCGTCAGCTCGTCGAGCTGCCCGAACCCGTTCTCGCCCGGGAGGAACTCCAGGAAGCGCGGAAGCCCCACGGGGCCGAGGCGGGTGCGGAACTTGCCGGCGCGGTCCATCACCTCCTCGCCGGCGTGGGCGTCGACTCCCAGACGGCTCGACGCGGTTCCCAGCCGCGTCCGGTGCTCCGGGGGGATTCGCACCCAGCGCGCGACGCACTGGACCACGCGGGTTTCGAGACCGTCGAAGTAGTCGGAGACGGCCCGCTCGAGGGAAGCGGCCGCGCAGGCCGGGCGCTCGAGGAGGCCGGAGAAACGCAGGAAACGCGCCGCGGGGACGAGGGCGCCGTCCGGCGGCTGCGCCACGCCGAGTCCGATCAGACACAGCATCCGACTCGAGAACTCGTCCCGCGCTCCGACGCGGTATTGGACGTGGTAGCGGTACTTCTCCCAGCATCGGTAGAAGAGGGAGACGATCCGGTGGTGGAAGAGGTCCAGTACCCCCCGGACCAGGGAGCCCTCCTCGGTCTCGTGGAGCAGCTCCTCGGTGAAGTAGTTCGGGAGCGGGGAGACCGTGCCGTAAAGCCCCAGGAACGCGGTCTCGACGCGGTAGCGCGGGGCGCCATCCGGACCCTCCTCGAGGGCGACCGCGGCCACGTCCGCGTCCGGGAAGCCGAGGGAGAGGGTTGGATGGAAGCGGATCGCCTCGCGAGGAGCAGGTCCCTCGCGCCCCACCTTCGCCGCGCCGGGGCGCGCCTTCTCCAGGAGCTGGACCACCTGGAAGAACGAGAACTGCGGCGCCTCCTGGAGCAGGCGCCGGATCAGACCAGGCTCAGCTGCCCCACCCTGGGGTTCCATTCGTAGGTCTCCCCGTGCTGCGCCCCCCGCACGACGAGGTGCACGAAAGAGTTCATCGTGCAGTAGAGCGACAGGAACTCCTGCAGCACCCCGGCGAAGAGCACCATCTCCCCCTCGCCGGCGAAGTTCCCCTCCTTCATCTCGATCTCGACCCGGCTCCCGCGAATCGGCGATCCCCTGAGCAGCCGCTCCTCCGGAAGCGAGCGGACGCCCAGGATGCCCTGGAGACGCAGCTCGCTCTCTCGCGCCGCCGTCCGGTCCTCCAGCGCCTGGAAGTTGTACACGGCCAGCACGCTCCGGAGCGCGTCGACGCTCGCGAGGGAGAGGTAGTTGAGCGAGAGGTTCGACACCAATCGCCAGTGGAGCCCTCCGCCGAGCGGCGGCGGCACGCTCGCGGACACCGGGGTGATGTTGCGGAATCGAGCGAACTCGGGAGAGCTGGCCGTGGCCCGGCTCACGTCCCCCAGGCGGAGCGCCGCGGGAAGGTGCCGGTTCGTGCAGGTCAATCCCATCACCACCGTCTCGGTGGGAGGAAGGGCGCCCTCCTGCTCCGCGGTCACGAACGACACGTGGGTGTCCACCCCCCGGCCCACCACCGAGTGTCGGATCCTGCTGTGGTAGAAGACGGTCCCAGAGCGCCCGCCCGCCGCGGCGCCGTGGCGGAACGAGTAGAACGGAGGATACTCCCGGGGCTCCACGGTCCCGCGGACCCAGCCGCGCACCGAGTCGATCGAGAACACCTCTGCGTGGGCCGGGTTCATGCCGCTGGGACGCACCCGATACTCCGTCTTCTGGTGGTCCACCCGAATCGGATCGGACTCGACGGGAAACAGGTTGACCGCGGGAACGCAGTGCAGCCGGACGTTGTCGGCGATGAGACGGAGCGGCGCCTCGGGCGGCCGGGCGAAGACGAACCGGATCTCGAACGCGTCGGCGACCCCCAGCGGGCCGAGTCGCGGCAGCCCCTCGAGGTCCAGGAACAGGAACTTCTGCGGGAGCGCGAAGTACTCCTGGAGCAGGCGGTACCCCGGAAAGGCGTGCGGCGGGTAGGGAATGAGGGCATCCTCCCCCGCGAACCCCGCGGCCTTCACCGAATCCTGCGGAAGCGTCGCCTGCGCGCTCCCCGCGGCGCCGCCGGCGGGGGCGACGACGATCTCCTTGAGCCTGCGGGTGAGCTGGAGGAACAGCGCTGAGGTCGTCGTGGGCTCACCGTGGAGGAAAAGCCGGAGCCTGCCGAGATCGAGCGCCTCCGCCTTCACGCCCTGCCCGAGGCGGAAGAGGAGCCTCAGATGGCCCGCCGACCCCGCCGGCCGCTCCGCGTCCGCCGACTCGATGGCGAGCGGAAGGAGCCGGACCTCCCCGCACGTGCGAAAGCGGCAGGGCGTGCCCTCCACCGGCACCGAGTCGACTTCCGATCCTCGCGGGATCGTCTGCGGCTCGCGGACCGCCTGGGGCTGCGGCTCGAACTGGAGGATCGTGAGCGGCGGGACCGGGCGGAGGTAGTGCGGCCAGAGGAGCTGCATCACGCTCTGGACCAGCTCCGGCAGCTCGTCGTCGAGCTTTTGCCGGAGCTGGCCGGCGAGGAACGCAAAACCCTCGAGAAGTCGCTCGACGTCGGGATCGCCGCCGCGCTCCGCGAGATAGGGAGCCGCGGCCGGATTGGCCCGGGCGAACTCCGCTCCCATCTCCCTCAGGAAGGCGAGCTCGTCCTCGTAGTACTTGTTGAACACGCCGAGGCTACCCTTTCACGTCGATCCGGCCGTCCGGATCGATCCTCGTCAGGAACCACACGCCGGCTTCGTCGCCTCGCACGACGAGCCGGCCCGTGACCTCGAACGACAGGCTCAGCAGGTCGTCCGGCGACTCCTTGAACCGGACGGTCACGTCGCGCAGCCGGGGCTCGTACTTCTCGATGCAGCCGCGGAGCGACTGCTCCAGCGAGACGGTGGACTCCGGGAAGCCCCGGGCCAGCTCCGTGAGATCCGGCACCCCGTAATCGGGAACGGTCGGGGCGTTCCCCTGGCGCGTGTTGAGCATCCGCTGCAGGTGGCGGAGGATCGAGTCCGCCGTCTCCTGAAGGCCGTCCTCCCCCCGGCGCTGCGCCGACGCGTCCGGGCGGCGCAGACGCTCGAGAAGCGATTTCTCGCTCAAGTCCCACCCGGTCCCGAGGGGATCGGTCGGGCGCCCCTCACTTCGTCCAATCGTCGACCGCCATCGTCTTGCCGGTCTTGTTCTCCACCTCGACCCGCTGGTAGGTGAACGACACCTCCTCCAGCTCGTGCACGTCGGTGCGCTCCTCGTGCTTGGTCATCTCGATGAACGGGTGGACCTCCGAGATCGTCGCGTTCAGCAGCTTGATCGTGTGGTGGATCTCCTCGGCGCCTTCGGGCGTCGTCCGGATGAACTCGAACAGGATGTTCTTCATCACCTCGTTGCTGCAGAGGGCCTGGAGGATCTGGGGAGACGCCGCGCCCCACTCCTTGGTGATCTTGATCGGCAGGTGCTGCCGCTTCCCGGAGGCCTGGCCCGTCGCGATGTCCCTCGGGGACTGGACCTTCCACTCGAACGCCAGCCCCTCGATCTTGTCCTTGTGCGCATCCCGGCTGCTCTCCCCCTTGAACTTCCCCTGCTTCGTCCCCTCGATCGTCACGTAGAACTCGTAAGCCATGGATCCTCCTCCGGCCTCTCCCCGTATCGAGCCCGGCACCAAAGGCCGGGGTCGCGAGGTGACGGGCCGCTATTTCTTGTCCAGCTTCCCCACCAGTGACAGCTCAAAGAACGCTCCCTCGTACTTGAAATGCGGCACGACCTTGAGACCGACCTTGTACCACCCGGGCTCCCCCTCGACGTCCTCGACCGTGACCTCGGCCTTCCGGAGCGGACGCCGCGCGTAGGACGCCGCGTCGGCGTGGTCCATGTCCAGGACGTACTGGCCGATCCACTGGTTGAGATCCTTCTCGAGATCCACCCTCGACTTGGTGCTCCCGATCTCCTCCCGCTGCAGCACCTTGAGGTAGTGCGCCATCCGGTTCACGATGAACAGGTACGGGAGGCGCGTGCCCAGCTTGTAATTCGCCTCCGCCGCCTTCCCTTCCTTCGACTGGCCGTAAGTCTTCGGCTTCTGGCAGGAGTTGGCCGAGAAGAAGCACGCGTTGTCGCTCCCCTTGCGCATGGTGAGCCCGATGAACCCCTCCTCGGCCAGCTCGAACTCCCGCCGCTCGGAGAGAAGGATCTCGGTGGGGATCTTCGCCTGGATCTCCCCCATGGCCTCGAAGGTGTGGACTGGAAGGTCCTCCACCGCGCCGCCGCCCGAGGGCCCGATGATGTTGGCGCAGAACCGGAACTTGGCGAAGCTGTCGGTCAGCCGCGTGGCGAATGCGAACGCGGCGTTCCCCCAGAGGTAGTTCTCGTGACTCCCCGCCGACGTCTCCTCGTAGTCGAAGGCCTTGACCGGGACCGTCTCCTTCCCGTACGGCAGGCGAAGCAGGAATCGGGGCATGACGAGACCGACCGACCTCGCGTCCTCGGACTCCCTGAAGCTCCGCCATTTCGAGTACTGCGGCCCCTCGAAGATCGAGTGCAGGTCCTTGAGGTTCGGGAACCTGAGATAGTCCTTCTCGCCGAAGAACTCCGCCCCGGCACCGGCGATGAACGGCGCGTGGGACATGGTGGACACGGAGGCGCAGTTCTGGAGGAGGCGGACGTCCTGGGGACCGGGGCCGAAGTTGTAGTTGGCGATCATCCCCGCCACCGGCTCCCCGCCGAAGACCCCGTAGTTCTCCGTGTAGACCAGCTTGTAGAGCCCCGACTTGACCAGCTCGGGGGAATCCTCGAAGTCCGCGAGGAGATCCTCCTTCGAGACGTTGAGCAGCTCGATCTTGATGTTCTCCCTGAAGTTGGTCTTGTCGATGACCATCTTCAGGCCTCGCCATGCGGACTCCATCTTCTGGAATTGCTCGTGGTGGAGGACCGCGTCGACCTGGGAGCTGAGCTTCCGGTCGATCTCCGCGATCATCTCGACGACCGCGGCCTGGTTGATCTTGGCCGTCGCCCGGGTCTCGATCATGTGTTTCATGAATTCCGCGAGACCGCGCTTGGCGACGCCGTAGCTCTCGTCCGAGGGCCGGATCTTGGTCTCCTGCATGATCGAATCGAGCAGGGATGCCGATCCCTCCTCGGTCGCGCCGGCCCTCTGTCTTGCCTCTTCCTTCTGATCCGCCATGGTGACTCACCTGTCCGCCGCTCGACGCGGCGCATCCACGTTGTTCCTGGCGCCCTCGACGGGCCTCTCGGGCCTCCCGAGGACCTACTTCCCCTCTTTCCCCTCTTCGGCCTCCGCCGCGCCGAGCTCCGCCAGGATCTTGTCCAGGTCCGCGTCGCCCTCGAGCATCCCCTGGAGTCTCTTGCGGAACCCCGGGATGTTGCCGAGCGGTCCCTTCAAGGCCAGCAGAGCCTTGCGCAGCTCGAGGAGCTTGTTCAACTCGGGGACCTGCTGCGCCACCGCCTCGGGCGAGAAGTCCTTGAGCGTCTCGAACTTCAGGTGGACCGGCATCTCCTCGTCCGGCTTTCCCGCCAGCCGATCCTGGACGTTGAAGGACAGCGAGAGCTGCTGCTTCTTCATCACGTCCTCGAAGTTGTCCTTGTCGACCTTGATCGGTTTCCGCTCCTCGAGCGGCCGATCGTCCGGGCGAAGGGTGTAGTCGCCGAGCATCACCAGCTTGAGCGGCAGCTCCACTTCCGCTTTCGCATCCCCGGTCGCGGGCTTGTAGGTGATGTTCACCCGCTCCCGCGGTGCCACCGATCCTTCTTTGGCCATCTCCTCGCTCCTTATGTTGGGTCCGTCCGGCCCACCGGTCGATCCCGCCGCGCGGCACGCCGACTCGGCTTCCCCGTCACGCCTTCATCGCCAGGGCGGCTCGCGCGTCGAGGCGCGCCAGCCGCGCGTACAGCTCTTCCGCCTTCCGGGCCACATCCGCGGACGACTTCCCCTCGCTCCGCGCCAGAGCCCGCGCGAGCCTCAGGTGGACCGACAGCGCCTCCACCGCGAGGCCCGGCTCCCAATCCTCGACCCCGAATCGTCCCAGGTCCTCTTCCACGCGCTCCATCTGCGCCACGGCCGCCCGTATCTCCCGCGCGTCGGCCAGGATCCTCGCGAGCGCGATCCGCCGGAGGAAGCGATCGCGCGCCGACGCCGGCCGCTCCGCGCCGCCCGAGAGCAGCGCGACCGCCTCGCCGATCTTTCCGCTCCTCGCCAACTCTGCGGCACGCGCCGCCGTGTCATCCTCGGCGCTTCCGGCGGAGGGGGGAATCCCGCCCACCGCCTGAGGCGTTCCCGAGCCCGATATCGCGGTCGTTTCCGCGATCCAGGTGCGAGTCTCGGCGGAGGCGAACGGCGTCCCGTCCGCGAAGGCAAGCTCGAGCATCCTCGGGAACGACCCGACGTACTCGGCGAGCTCGTGGACGATCGCGGCCTCCGCCTTTTCGTAATCCCTCCCCAGGCCTCGGAGCGCCAACACGCTGAACCGGTGGACGTCGAGCCAGAGCACCGACTGCAGGAACTGGCCCTCCGCCTGCTCCAGCAGGGCGGTCCACTCTCCGCGCGCGGCGAGCCCGGCGTACCGGTTCAGGGTCTCCGCCGACGCCCCCAGGGCGGGCACGGACGTCCGTCCGTCGGTGTCCGCCGGGGCGCCTCGGACGCGGCTCCACGCCGCGACCCTCGCCAGGCGGTAGGCCAGAGGATCCCGCGGGTCTCCGCGACGGATCGCCCCGGCCAACGACTTCAGGGAGCCCATCGCGTCCTTGAGCGCTTCGTCCCTCGCCTCGGCGGTCGCGAGATCGCGCGCGACCGGCGCAACGGCGGCCGCGGTGGTTGGCGCCGTCGGCGAGGGCGCCGATGCCGCCGGCTCCGCCCCCGCCGACCTCTCGTTCAGCGCGCCCCTCAGATCGCCGACGCTGGGAGCCTCGTTGAGTAGCTTCTCCCGGAGGCACGCGTCCAGCGCATCGAGGGCCTCGAGGCACGCGCCGACCGCGTCGGCCTCGCCCGCCGTCGCCTCCCGCTGCCGCACGGCCGCGGTGCACCGCTCCACGAGCCACTCGATCGCCGACACGCGCGCCCTCAGACGGTTCGCCTCGGGGAAGAGCCGATCCCAGTAGGTCTCGAGAAGATCGTGCATCCCGCCGAGAGCCTCCGCCAGCGCCGGGTACCCTCCGGTCTGGAAGAGCGCGAGGCAGAAGTAGCTCATGACCAGGAGGTCCTTCGATTTCTTCTCGAGGATCTCCCCCGAGAGGGCGGCGATCTTGGTCCAGTCGACCCCGGCGGCGGCGAAGCCGCCGATCTTGTCCGCCTCGGCCTTGAGGATCTCGTATTCCGGGTCGTACCGGACGGACCTCCCGGCCGGAGCGTCCTCCGTCACCGCCCTCAGCGCCGCTCCGATGCGATTCTCCACCGCCTCACTCAACGTTGCTCACCCCGGCGACGTCCGGATAAACACGACAAAAGTAGTCCGATGTTACGCGCTCCCCCGCGCGGCGTCAACGACAAATCCCTCCGGTCACCCTATCCAACGGAACCGGACCAGATCCTGAAGGGACGCCCCCTCGTCGTCGATCTGGCGGCGCGCCGCGCCCCCCAGGGCCGAGGGAGGGGACGCCGCCGGCCCCGGGTCGGTCAGGTCGCTCACGTAGTCCGCCTCGTAACGCCGCGTCAGGAGCGCCGCGAAATTCGTCTCGTCGGCGCGCTGGAAGAACACGTGCAAGCTCGTGGGAGTGCCCCCCTCCGGGGCCGTGCTGAGGAAGACGCTCGGCGCGAGCCGGGCGCCGCGGAGCATGCCGGCGAGCAGCTCCACCCAGAAGACGCTCTGGACGGACACGTCCCGCGCGCCGCCGGCGAGCGGCAGCTTGAGGGCGACGGGAACCTCCTCCGGGCGGTTCTTGCGAAAGGGGAGGAGCGTCTGCACCAGGAGATCGAACAGCGCCGCGCGGCGCGCCACGCTCCCCTCCCCCAAGAGAACGGTCCAGAACTCCCCGGCGAAGGTCCCCCCGAGGATCCCGTCCACGTCCTTCGCGGTCGCTCGGCCCGCCTCGGGCACCGAGATCGACATGCCGCTCAGCAGGCCGAAGAGCTCCTCCGTCCCCGTCGCCCGCCCGAGGGACTCCATCCCCGTATCGAGCATCTCCCACGGCTCGGCGAACAGCAGGGGCATGAGAGAAGGGCGCTCGCGGAAACCGGACGCCTCGAGCGACGCGAACAGCGCGAACGGGAACCGCCGGAGCGCCCCGCGGTCGTGGCTCTCGCGCAGCACGCCGACCAGGAGCCGCCGGCCGTTCCCCGGATCGAAGGCGAAGCGGAATCGGCGTGGCTCGGCGGCGCCGCCGGCGGTGTCCTCGCCGCCGCCGCGGCGGATGCTCTCCACCAGCGCCTGTCCGCGCTCGAGCCAGCCCACGAACGCCCGGGCCTCGTCGCCTTCCAGGCGGAAGTGGATGAAGTCGCCCGCGAGGGGGAGCTTCCCGAAACCGTGGAGCGGGACCGGCACGACGCTCATCTTCCAACGACTCCCGTCTTCATGACGGTCAATCTCCGATGCTCGACGGCGGCTCGAACCCCTTGAAGAGCCCCGGCTCGAGCACGGGTGTCGCGACGTCGTATGCGAGCGTGAGCGTCGCGATCTTCTTCCCGGACTTCTTCTCCACGAGCGGGACCTGCCAGGAGCACCGGAACATCCCCACGCCCTTCTTCTCCGGCTTGCCGGACTGCAGGAACCTGAGGAACGACCAGGGGCCGCTCGAGGAGGGAGGAGGGTCCCCGAGCCTCAGGTCGGCCTTCTCGTACACCTTCTTCCGGCCCAGGATCCCCCCCAGCCGTTTCTCCCCCTGGCCGATGTCGAAGTCGATCGGATCGAGCTTGCTCGTCGCGTCCGCCTGCAGGCGGACCTGGACGCGCGCCGCGCTCTTGTTCGGCACCGGGGTGTCGGCGAGGGTGATCCCCCACGAGACGAACTTGAGCGGAAGCCGCTCCTTCTCGATCCCCGGCTCGACCTCGAACGACGGCTCCGCCGGGGTCACCTTGATGACGAACGCCTTGGTGTCGCCGTACGCGTCCTGCACCCTCCCCGCCGAGTCGAGGAGTCGCTTCAGCGCTCCCCCGGGACTGGCCACCACGTCCTTGAGCTGCGCGAGCTTTCCCTGCGGCGCGAAGAGGTCGTCGAAATCGGCGGAGTCGACCTCGGCGTCCGACGATCCCTTGAAGGGGTATTTCGAGGCCGCCTCCGCCAGCTTCGGCCTGAGCTGGCTGTCGTAGAACTCGCCGAGGCCGGGACCGCCCCCGAGCTTCTCGAGGATCGTCTGCGGCACCCGCTTCAGCACCGCCTGAAGCGAGCCGGGGGCGCGCCCCGCGGCCGCGACCGCCGCATCGAACAAGCCACGGTCTTGCTTGAGCCTCGCCAGCTCCACCCCCTTCTGCGGGCTTTCGAGCGCCTTCGACAGCCGCTCGCCGATCTTCCCGAGGGCGGCCATGTAGGCGTCGGGGCTGAATCCCTCGAGATCGCTCGATGGCTCCCCCGCGGAAGCGAGCCCGTTCTTGATCTTGCTCACGATCGACTTGAGGGTTCCCCCGTCGCCGGCGATCAACGACGGGATCATCTCGAGCTGCCAACTGTCCGCCGGCGTGTCCAGCTCGATCCGCGACAGCGCCCTCCGCCAGTCCGCGCGCGCGCTGCCGCCTCCGCCTTCGGACTCCCCACCGATCTGCGCCCATCGCGTCTTCTGCGCTTCGATCAGGTCCCTCGGAACGTCCGGCACCGTCCAGATCTTCTGGAGCGGGGACGACAGCGCCTGGAGCTTCGCCCGCGTCGCAGGATCGACCCCGCCGCCCCCACCTGCGGGGACCGGCACGTTGCACTTGAAGATCCCTGCCCCCGAGGGACCGATCAGCTGGGCCCCGCCGGCGCCGCCGCCCCCCCCTCCTCCGCCGCTCAGCGCCTTCGGCGAGAGCGGTCCTTCGGCGTCGAACCAGCCCGTGGTGCAGGCCTTGTAGGCCTCCGCCATCCTCCCGCGGCGGACCAGGTCCGCGGTCACCTGCGCGTCGAGCTGCTGGGACGGGGACAGCTGCGCGTTCAGCGAGGCGATCCCCTGCCGGGCCCCATCGGCCCCCTTCGCCACCTCGGCGAGGAAGCCCTGGAGCGCGGTCTGAACCGCTGCCACCGTGGACGGGTCGTCGCCGGAGATCGACCCGCATTGCGGGAGCGGAACATCGGTGGCCTGTTTGAGCGGAGTCCTGACGAGCTGGACGAACGTGCCGTAGACCCCTCCCGCCTGCTCCGGCTGGGCCGACGAGGTCCCGGTCACGACGAGCGGCTTCAGCGTGCGGAGGGCCTCCAGGGCGGGCCGGCTGTCCGGCACGGATTCCATGTCCGACTCGATGGCCTCCACGAGCTCCGGCGGGATGTCCCCCCCGCCGGAGCCGCCGCGGGCGATCGGCCGGAGCTTCTCCCACAGCGCCGAGATGTCCCCCTCGCTCGCGTTCGCCCGGACCGCGCCGGCGCCCTCGCGCACCACGCTGCGAAGCTGGCTCAGGGGATCGGTGCTGCTGAGGTCGGAGATGATCTGACGGATCCGCTGCGCGACCGCCTGGAACCCGACGCCGCCCGCCTCCTTCCCGCCCAGCTCCGCGTAGGTCCGCGTCAACGAGGCGAGGTCCCGCCGGTGCGCCTGGGTCCCGAGCCGGTCGATCCCGCTCGACGGACCCGCCAGCCCCTCGAGCCGCGACGTCGGCACCGACGACGGGATCGCCAGCGCCCTTCGATAGGCGACGTAGGCCGAGAGCTCGTCGAGGAAGTCCCTCGTCGTCGTCTGGCCCCCCTCCAGGTCCTGCTTGATCCGGGCGAGCACCGGCTCAAGGACGTGCTTCTCCACCGCTCGATCGAACGTGCCGGCGAACTGGGCGTACTCCGGATCGCTCCGGACCAGGCCCAGGTTCAGGAAGGCGGACCGCCCGCACGCCGAGGCGTGCAGCTCGCCGATCCGCGAAAGGTCCCGCATCGCCTCCGAAACGTCCCGTCCCCGAACGGACCCGCGGCTCATGAACCGGCTGTCGCCGATCGCCGACGCGAGCGCGCGCCAGTCGTTGCGGCTGGCGGCCCAGCTCCCCAGCGCCCACACCAGGAAGAGGAGCGCCAGCGCTCCAACCGGGAGGATCACGCGATAGAGCGCCCGGAGGAACTGCTGCTTGGCCCCGAGGGCCAGGGAACGCACCAGGTCCCGCCGCGAGTCTTCCACGAGGATGCGGCTCAGAAGGTCCCTGACGAAATACGCCCGTTTCGGGGTCTCGGCGGCGAACGCGGTGGTGAGGACATCCGGGTCGATCCCCAGCCCCGCAGCCGCCTGCGCGAAGGCGGTCGTGATCGTCCTTCCTTCCTGAGTGCCGCTGGTGAGGTAGAGGCCGCGGAAGATCGGGTTCCGCATGTAGATGTTCTCGCGGAACAGGGACTCGATGAAGATCTTGAGCCGTCCCGCGAGCGTGTGGAACTCCTCGGGGTGCATCAGGTAAGGACGCGCGGGCGGCCCCGGGTCCTCCTCCTCCATCAGCCCGAGGCTCATCGAGCAGAGCCGGTCGTACAGGTCGTCGAGGGTCTTTCCCGCGGTCTCGACGCAGCTCGCCGGGCGGACGTCGGCGAACGTGCGCCCGACCGCTTCGCGGATCCGATTGGCCGGATAGCGACTGAAGAAGCCGACGAACCCTTCCACCAGGTCGACCTTGGTCACCACGAGGTAGACGGGGAACACGATCTCGAGCCGCGTCATCAGGTCGTTGATCTTCCCGCGAAGATGCTGCGCGTACGTGCTGATCTCGTCCTCCGTCTTCCGGAGAAGCGAGTCCGCCGGAACCGTGACCACGAGGCCGTTCACCGGGCTGTGCTTTCGCGTCTTCTTGAGGAGCGTCAGAAAGCGCTCCCACTCCTCTCGGTCCGGCGCGCTCTGGACCTCGAACGCGTAGCGTCCGGCCGTGTCCAGGATGATCGCCTCGTTCGCGAACCACCAGTCGCAGTTCTTGGTGCCTCCGATCCCGCGGATCTTCGCGTCGCCGATCGGGAAGTCGAGCCCCGAGTTCTTGATCAGCGTGGTCTTCCCGCAGCCGGACTCGCCGATTACCGCGAACCACGGGAGCTTCTGCAGGACGTTCTTCCCCTTGAGGTTCGCCTCGCGGAGGAGCCGGATCGACTCCTTCCACCTCGCGATCAAGTTCTCCATCTCGCCGCGCCGCGCCACCGAGGCGCGCGCCATGTCCTGCTGCGCCTGTTGGACGATCGCGGTCTCGAACTGCCGCTCCCGCTTCCGCTGGAGGAACCAGATCACGAGGTCGACGGCGATCGCCAGCGCGAGGAGGATCGCGAAGACCACGATGTGCCACGGCTTCTTCAGGCCCACCCTCGGCCCGAGGGTCAGCGCGAGGACCGCCAGCACGACCAGGACCGCGACCGGGATCAGGTACGTCCTCAGGAACCCCAGCAGCTTCATCAGCATGGCCGTATCACCTCGCGATTCGGGACAGTCCTTCGCGATACTCGCCGACGGACCCGCCGAGGCCCCACTGCAGCAACCCCCAAACGATCAGGACCAGGACGGCCAATCCCCCCGCCACCACCCACTGCCAGACCTTCCAGCGGTCTTCGACCTCCTCGATCCCCTCGACCTTGGTTTCGTAGGCCTCCGGGGTCAATTGGGGCACGCTCAGCACCGCCTCGGGGGGGAACTTCCGGAACAGCCGCCGGCGAACGCTGGTCAGCTCGCTGTCGTTCCCGACGTAGCGTCCCTTGAAGCCCAGGCTCAGGATGACGAAGTCGATCTCAGCCACCTCGGGGTCGACTTCCGCGGTCCCCTCGAGACGGTCGAAGAACTGGTCGCCGGCGACCGTGGTCTCGAACTCCTCGAACTGCAGTGGCCTCTCCATCCAGGCCGCCCGGTACACCCAATCCGAGTTGAGCACGACCTCGTCCACGAAGGCGACCACCGAGAAGCGGACGTAGTTCACCTTCTCCGGCCGGTAGCCGGCGATCATCGCCTGCTGGCCCGCTCGGTCCAGGAGTCCCCGGACCTCCTGCCGGAGCTTGTCCGCCGTGACGCCCCCCTTGTCCGCGGTCCGCTGGAACAGCACCACGTACGCCAGGACCGGCGCGTAGATGGTCCGGAGCGTGGTCGCCTCGGACGCGGGCTTCGACGCGGGAGCCTGGGGGGCCGTCGAGAAGCGCCGTCGCCCAGGTTGCGGTGTCTCCATGGCTCTCCTCCCTCGGGTCGGTCAGGGGCGGATCACGAACAGCGAAAGCGCGAGGTCGGTCAGAGAAGGCAGATACACCGCGAGGCGCTTCACCTCGCGCACCTTGTCCCATTCCGGACCGATCGGATCCAGGTGGAAGTAGGCGGCCGCCCGACGCGGGATCTCCGGCGGCGCGACGTCCAGCGGCCGGATCGCGACCCCCCGGAGCGCCAGGTTCCTGAGCGTCGGGATCCTCTCGGGAGCTCCGACCTTGGCGGTCCCGTGAACCTGGGTGCGGATCGCCTCCGGGGGGCGCTCCCCGGCGCAGACGAGGCAATAGCGGTAGCTCTCGCTGAAGTGCTCGTCGGACGCCGCGGCCTCGTAGCAACTGGTCGCGGGGTTCCAGGCCAGGCGGACTTCCACGTACTTCCTGGGAAACGCCAGGTCGAGGTAATCCTCGATCTTCTTCGCGGTCTCGCGGAAGGCCGGCCCGGGGTCGTCGTGCAGGTACGGCGGCACGTCCCACGCTTCCCCTTCGGCGGAGAACGACGAGAGCGCGCCGGAGAGGCCGGCGAGGACCCCGTAGAACGCGTACGGGTGGAGATTGCCGCTTCCCAGCAGATGGTTGACCAGCGCCACGTACGAGTTGACCGTGACGAGACCGATCTGGAATCTCGGGTCGACGTCTCCCCTCTCACGCTTCAGACCGTGCAATCCCCTGGCCGTGGACGAGAGGCCGTCCCGGACGCGGTGGCAGATCCGAAGCAGCTCCGGGACCGCGTCCACGCGAAGCGACGCCGGCACGTACCCCTCGGCGACCTCGAACAGATCGGCCCCCTTCTGCACGACCTCGGCGATCTTGACGGCCTCGAACGCGCCGCGGTCCTCGTCGCCGAAGAGGAGGCGGAGGTTGCCGACCGCGAACTCCATCTGCGCCGGCCGCTCTCCGGAGACCTCGTCGCGAATCTCCCGGGTGCGTGCCCGGTAGCGCGGTGTCCCCTGTCCCACGCCCTCGGGGTCGAGGAGGTTCGGCTCGTGGGTCCGAACCCGTGGCAGGCCGAGGAAGATCTCGATGGGCTGGCCGGCAGGCTGAAGGTGGTCGGCGAAGCTCCGGGGATCCGCCTGCGCGTTTTCCGGGGTGACGACCACCGCGCCGCTGGGAAACACCACCACGGCTCTCGACACCTCGACCACCCGGTTCCTGAGCGCGGATCGCTCGATCTCCAGCGCCGCCACTCCCCAGTGGAAGCGATCCAGAAGCTCCAGGTGCAGACCCAGCCGATCCTCGTGATACCGGTCCTGCTGCTGGAAATGGTGGGGCCTGAGGAAGAGCCCCTCGCTCCAGATCACGGGAGAGATGTTTCTCATGTTGCTCGCCGATCTCCTGGCGACGGGGCCGGGCCCCCGTGCGCCGAACGCCTCCCTGGCATCACTTCACCTTGTCCAGGGTGCGGAAGTACTCCTGAAGGAAGGGCTTGGTCACGAACTGTTCCTCGAATTCCGCGCCGAAGTCCAGGAGCTCGTTGTGATACTGGCGCCGGTACGCTTCCCACGCCTTGCCCCCGTGCTCCTTCTGGATGGCCTGGGGGTCCAGACGCTGCCGGATCGTCGCCCACGCCTGCCGATTGGCGGCCAGGTGCGCGTTGTGGAACAGGATGCCGGACTTCGCCAGGCCCTCCACCCGCTTCTCGAGCTCCGAGACGTCGCCGGTCTCGAGGACCGTCCTCGCGATCAGCTTCCGGATCGGCTCCTCGAGCTTCAGGCCCACGACGGTGCCGCCGCTGCGCCCCTCGAGCATCATGTGCGTTCGAAGGTCGAGGTTGAGCCGCCTCAGGGCCTCGTCGCAGCGGGTGAGGACGTCGACGATCTTCCGCAGCACGGAGCCGAGCCTCTCCAGCACCTCGGGCGAGCCGGCCGCGGCCTCCTTGCCCTCGCTTCCGAGCACCGCGCGCGCCAGGTCCGCGGCCCCGCCGACGTTCGCCTCGGCCCCCGCCTCGCTCGCCCAAGCCTCCAGGAGCGATAAGGCCTCCCACAGCCGCGCCGCCTCGCTCTCCCGATCGGACGGGGCGAGGCCTTCCCGGATCGTCGACAGCACGTGGAGGATCTCGTCGCCGGAGATCCCCGCCATCTCCCGCCTCAGGATCTCGAGCGCAGCCGAGCGCCGCTCCCCGGCCTCTCCCCTCTTCCGGCTCCCGACGCGAAGGGCCTCGACGATTCGGGCGACGTCGCTCATCGGGGCTCCTTGCCTGAGCCCGCCCCGCGAGGCCGGGAGCCGGCGCGACGCCGGAACCCGGGATCCTTGAGACGCTCGAGCGCGTACGCGCCCAGCGCGGCGAGCGCGGCGTCGTCGGTCGAAGCCGTGGCCAGCAGGCGTTGGCGGACCTCGCGGGCGAAGGCGATCAGCTGGGAGAGGAGGCCGGCGTACGCCCGCTCTCGCTCCGGGCGCCCGACCGGCTCGTGTCCCTGGCACGGAAAGCCCCCCGGGACCGCAGCGCACAGCCGCATCCCGAACGCGACCGCTCTCGCCATCAGTGTCCGATCCATCATCGGTCGATCTCTCCCCCCCTGTGCGCTCGATTCTAAGGGAATCGGCGCGCCCTGAACAGCGAATAGCCCGCTCGACACCACCGCCCGCAGCGACTCCGTCTCGCCCCCATCGGCCCCGCCGGCTCCCTGGAGCCTCGGCGCGAGCGCGTCGCGAAAGCGAGCGGCGTCCGGCAGGTCCCCTGCCTCCCGGAGAAGGCTCGAGAGGAACAACGTCCCCGCGGCGAAGAGATCGTCCACGAGCGAGTGGTCTCGTCTCAGGCGGAGCTTGACAGCGGTGCCCGTGAGCATGCCGCGGATCTCCTCGGGAGCCAGCGCCGGATCGCTCACGAGGATCCGGCAGACTTCCGGGAAGCCGATCTCGACCCGCGCCGTGAGGACCCGTTCCATCGCGCCGGTGCGGGGCGCGGGCACGCCGACGAGCACCGCGTCCCCTTTCGCCGGGGGTTTGATGAAGGGCACGTGCGGGAGGAAGTCGATCCCGACCGATCCTCGCTCCGATGACGAGGCGGGCGCGGCGCGGGCGATGCAGAGTCCGTCGGTCGACTCGTCGGCACGCTCGCAGCCGGGGGGAATCAGGAACGACGGCCGCACGGAGGACGTCCCGCCACCGCCGGAATCCGGCCGCCACCCGGGAGCCGGGTCCAGGAACAGCACACGCATCCCCCAAAGCGCGGTGCGAAGGCTCCCCGGCGGCTCGAGCCGGACCCAGACGGTCTCCGCGGCGACTCCGAGATGGGGGTGCCCGCTCCCCACGGCGATCGTCCGCAGTCCCTCGAGCATCTGCCTCAGGATCTCGAGTCGAAGCAGGAGCGACTCGAGCCCTGCCGGCTCCCCACCGGTATCCGAGGCGAGGAGGGGTCGCTCGTCTCGCATCCTGGCGTCGGATTCTTCGAGGATCGCCGGCGGGACCGAAGCGAGTCCCTTCCGGACCTCGGGCCATGGGATGCCGCTGGCGAGGCGGCACCAAGCGCCGAACGGCAGGTGCGCCGGCTCCAGAATCGCGCCACCCCAAGGGGTAGGCGATATCGACTGGAGCATGTCCTTCGCGGTACCCGGCGCCTCCGACGGGCCTTCGGCGGGGTAACAGGTCGACCTTCGATCGCAGCTCACGCACGCCGGGTCGAGGCCGTCGGTGCTTCCTTTTCCATGGGCCCGCTCCCACAGCGCGTGGAGCGGAGGAACGCCCGAGGTGCGACCGCCGACACCGTGGGGCGCGCGGGAGCCGCACGAGGAGCAACGCTCCTCGGTGACGCCGCCGCCCTCCGGGCCGCCGCAACCGGGACAGATCGCGACGATCCAGACCTGCCGCGCGCGGCAGTAGAAGGTGGGAGGCAACACCGGCGCTCGCAGTGTAGGAGCCACGCCCTTGCCGTGGAGCCCCGGGATCGCCGCCTCGCCTGGCGCCGGCGACGTCAGGTCCTCCCATTCCTGCCGCCAGCGGCCGAGGGGTGCCCCGCCGGGGTCCTGCGATTCCCCCCCGCCCAGCGCCAGTGGCAGCACGCGCAGCAGCGCCGTGGAGCGGCCCTCCCTCCCGTCCCGCGACACGACCACGGGGACGAGCACTCGCGGCGACGAGTCGGGACGAACCAGGGCGACGTCGGGAGACGCTCCCGGCTCGATGCGCGTCTCGAGTCGGGTGCCCTCCAGGGCCCCGAGGCCCCGCGCGAGCGCGTCCGGCAGTCTCGCTCCGCTCCGAGCGGCACGCTCGGCCGACTCCATGCGATCCCCCCGGGCGAACGGAGGCCTCCGTCGCTCCGATGCCCGCGGGCCTCCGGATCGCGGGATCTGCGGTCGCATCGGGACGGGGACGACGCTTGACCGACGCGAGCGTCCCGCGCAGGCCGGAGTATATACCGGTGTCGAGCGAGTGAAGCGGCGAGCCGACGCTCGAAGAGATTTTCCTTGACAGGAGCCCTCCAACTGTCGTTGAATCCGGTCGTTGGGGGCAGTCTTCGCCCGCGATGTTTCGGTCAACATCAAGGAGATCGTTTCATGAGCAGATTCGCAGTGAGCGGCTGGACTCGTCGAGCGCTCGTCGTCCTCGTGAGCTTCTCGATCCTGGTGCCCTCGCTCGTGCTCCCCGTCGCGCACGCGCAGCAGACCGCCACGCTCCAGGGCGTGATCCTCGATCCGTCGGGACGCCCGGCGCCGGGATTCAAGGTGGTCTACAAGGACGTGGTCAGCGGGACCGAGTACACGAGCGCCACCAGCACCGCCGCCGGCGAGTACTCCCTGCAAGTGCCCATCGGCTCCCGGTACCAGCTGGTCAACGCGGTCGCGCCCGACGGCACGCGCCTGCCGATCCAGGCGGGCGCGCCGCTGCCCGTCCGCGCCGGCGGCGTCTACCGCCGCGACGTCCAGTTCCAGCTGGCGGGGGGAGCGCAGGTCGTGGAGCAGAAGCCGCCGGCTCCGGAGGCGGCCCCTCCCACCCCGCCGCCTCCGACGGTGACCGCAGCGAAGACCCCCCCTCCGGCCAAGCCTGGACCCGTCACGAAGCCGGCCCCCGCGTCGCAGGCCCGCACCGGGGCCAAGAAGCCGTGGTGGAAGACCACCGGCGGCGTGATCGGCATCATCCTCGGCGCCGGTGCGATCGCCGCGGCCGCGGCCGGCGGCGGCGGTGGCGGCGGTGGGACCTCATCACCGTCGAATCCCTGACTTGGCCCCGCCGGAGGGTCTCGCGACATCGAGAGGATCGTCATGAACGCAGGATCGTTTCGGTACGCTGCCGTGGTCGTCATGCTGCCGGCGTCCCTTCTGTTCCTCGACGGCTGCAAGCCGAGCAGGCCCAAGACGACGCCCGAATCCGCCACGCAGGCCGCTGCCCCGAAAGAGCTCGACGTGACGCTCAACGCGACGGTCGCGCGGCAGCCGTCCATCGCCTCCCTCGAGCACGACGCGACGGCTCCCCGTCGCCCCGGGGACGGCATCCAGGTAACCGCTTCGGCCGTCGTTCCCGAGGGGGATCGCCTCGAGGTGCAGGTCGAGGGGACGGAGTTCAGGATCCCGGTCTCGACGGCCTCTGTCGCCGACGTGTACAAGGGCTCGGCGACGCTGCCCTCCATCCCGCCGGGGACGTACAAGCTCCGCGGTACGATCTCGGCACCCGGAGGGCAGGTCGTCGCAGAGGTCGAGGCGACGAGCCCGATCACGATCGTCCCCAAGACGACCCCGTGCGAGGACGCCGAGGCCAGGCTCGCGAGCCTGACGGTCCCGTTCGATTACGACAAGTCGGACCTCGGGCCGAAGGCGAAGGAGGTCCTCGGGGCCGTGGCGGATGTCCTGAGGCCGCTACAGTCGTCCGGGATCGAGCTGACCGTGGAAGGACACTGCGACGAGCGCGGGACGGTCGAGTACAACCTCGCCCTCGGCAACCGCCGGGCCGCCGCCGTCGCCGGCTATCTCGCGGATCTCGGCGTCGTGGACCGAGGACACGTAAAAAAGGTGTCCTTCGGCAAGGAGCGCCCGCGGAACCCCGGGCACGACGAAGCCGCCTGGGCCGAGAACCGCCGCGCCGAACTCAAGCCGGCGTGTGGATCGAACTGACGCTCCTCCCCGACGCTGATCCTCCGCCCACGCCCGAGAGCCGGGGCGGAGGCGCGTCGTGCGAGCGGACGCTCAGCTTCCCGGAACCGTCGCGGGGTTGATGTAGTGCGTCAGCACGAACCCGTTGCCCCCCGGGACCGGGGAGATGAAGTTCCCCTTGTTCAGTGAGCGCGGTTCCCAGCGGAACGCCAGTGGAATGGGCACCATCGTATCCAGGCGCAGCGGGGTGCGCCCCTCCGGGTGTGCGTCGTTGACGTCGGCGAAGTAGTAGGTCCGGTCCCTCACCGGATCGCCGTTGTCGTCGACCATGTCCACCCGGATCTCGTACTCCTTGAGGATCTCCAGCTCCATCTCGAAGTCCTGCGGGCGGGTCATCGATTTGGGATCGAATTGCGAGTATCGGACCTGGACGTCGCTCTTCGGAGCGAGGTAGTTGCCGTCGTTGTCCTGGACCGCCGGCAAGATCGTGATGGTCAGGTTGACCGGGGCCGTGACCTGCGGGGTCGCGATGACTCCGCGGATCTTGACCTTCGGCGTGGGCTGTGCCCCGACGAACGTGGAAAGCGCCGCCGCCGTCGCGACGGAGAGCACTGCCAACCCGATCCGCTTCGCTCCTCTCATCGTTCGCCTCCTCGAAAGGGTGTGCGGCGAATCATACCCCAGTTCCCGTCAAGGACGGAAGCCGCTTCCACCGGTCGGCCCGATCACCTGGCCTTGGTGAAACTGAGGTTCCACTCCACCGCTCCAGGGACGTTGATGGCCCTGGGGTTGCGGTTGATCGGCACGTAGCTCGTGCGTCCATCGGCCGCCGTGAGTCGCACGACCTGGTACCGTTGATTGAGATCCACGTCCATCGAGAAGCGCCCGCCGGCGGTGGTCACGACCCGCACGGTCTTCTGCGCCGTGATGTTCTGCAACTCGATCGTGCAACCAGCTTCCGCCTCCTTTCCGTCGAGCCGAACGCCACCCTCGAATCGACCGCCGGCCACGGCCGCCGGGACCCGTTCGACCGATGGGGCCCCCGCCGCGTTCCCCGCCGAAGGCGCGGGCGACGCCGGAAGGGTCGAGGCGGGCGGTGCCGGAGGGGAGGTCGGAGGCTGGATCGGAGGCGGCTTCGCCGGCACCGGGTTCGCGGGGACGGCCGCGCGCCTTTCGGTCGTGGCGGGCTTTCCGCGGGGGGGCGGGGCCGGCGGCGGCGTCCGCGGTCCGGGCTCGGTCACCGTCCGCGACTCGAGATCCGAGCTCCGGGGCGCGGGGCTGGGCGACGTCTTCGCCTTCTCGAAGGGAGGCGTCTCGGCGCGGCGCTCCGCCGCATGAGAATTCTCGGCGACGGACGGCGGCGTGGCCACGACGGGAGTCCGCCCGCCACCGCCGCGGGACAGGAGCGCGATCCCCGCCGCCGCCGCGACCAGAATCACGGCGCCCGCGCCGCCCGCGATCGCGAGCTTGCGGCGGCCACGGCCCAACTCGGCCTCGCTCGCCGACTTCAGGCGCTGGATCTCGGGCATCGCATCGTGCAGCCACTCGTAGGGCCGGCATTCGCGATCGAGAGCCGAGAGGATCGCGACGGCGTCCTTGTGCTTCCCCGAGCCGGCGAGCCCGCGCGCCTTCTCGATCCTCTCGCGAACGCCGTTCAACGCCGCCTGGCGCCGCCCCTTTTCGATCGCCGGCGCGACCTCGGAGGCGAACGACTCCAGGCTCTCGGCGAGCCGCGCCGCCCCCCCGTTGCCGCGATCCAGCTCCGACGCCTCGCGGATCGACGCTCTGGCGCGCTCCAGCAGTGCCAGGATCCGGTCGCCTTCGGCCGAGGCCTTCCCGGCAAGCGACCGAGCCTGTCCCAGGCTGTCGCCGGCCGTGGCGATCGCCGCCGCGACGCCCGCTGCGCGCTGCTTCCGTACGGAGGCCTCCGCGGCGTCCCGGTCCTTCCGCTTCCTCTCGTCTTCGTCCTTCTCGAGCTGGCGGAGCCGCTCCCGGAGCCCGCTCAGGAGCGCACCGCGTCGCTCCTCGAGGGCCGCGGCCTCCGTGTCGGCAGGGTGCTCCCGGAGGGCGTCCCGGAGCCCTACCGCCGACGCCTCGAGAGCCTCGACGGCGGATCGGACGTCCTCCGCAGACGCGCCGAGCGCGGCGTCTCCCGCGGCCAGAGCCCTGCGTGCGCCCTCGATCTTGGCGCGCCGCGTTTCGGCACGAAGGCGCTCCGCCCCCTCCCGGGCCAAGTGCTCCGACTCCTCGCGGCGCCGGCGCGCCTCCGAGCGCGCGTGGTCGATGTAACTCGTGAGCACCTTCAGCGCCTCGGTGGCCTCGACGTGCTCCGGGTCGAGCGCGAGCGCCTTCTTGTAGGCCGCCTCCGCGGCGAGGCCGACCTCCTCCGCCATCGCCAGATCGTCGGGGTCTCCGGAGACCAGAGGCTCCATTCTCGCCAGGAGCTTCCGCCCGTCGGCCACCGCCGCCTCGATGGCCGCCGTTCGCCGTCCCAGCATCTCCCTCCGCGCGGCTTCGCGACGAGCCGCTTCTTCTCGGACGGTCTTGCCGACGGCCTCGAGATCCTGCCGGAGCTTCAGCGCCTCTCCCGACTCCGGCACCAGGGTCAGCGCCTGCCCGGCGGCACGGAGCCCCTCCGCGACGAGATCGAGACTTCCTCTCCGAGCGTCCTCGTCCCCCTCCGCTCCCGCCCGCGCCCGTTCCAGCGCGCCCCGCGCCGCCGCGACGAGCCCCGTCGCCTCCCGCTGCCGGGTCCGATCGGCGTCGATCTCCTTCTGGAGAGCGGAGCGCGCGGCGTCGATCCGTCGGATCGCGTCCAGCGCCTCGACGTTCTCCGCGTCCTCCTCGAGGACCTTCGAGTAAGCCGTCCGCGCCTGCTGGAAGGCCTCGATCGCCCGGTCCCCCTCGGCGAGACCCCGACGTCGCAGCGATTCCGCTTCGTCGTTCAGGTTCCGTCCTCGCAGTAGGAAGCTCGAGACGATCTTGCGGCGCTGCTCCTCCCGCTCACGTTCCTCTTGCTCCCGGGTCCGCCGGCGCTCCTCCAGCTCGTTCTTTCGCCGACGAGCCTGTTCCTCCGCGGCATGAAGCCAATCGGGGTCGGCTCCCAAGTCCCTCGCCTTGGCGAGAGCATCCAGCGCGGCGCGCACGCCGTCCAGCGCCCGGGCCTCGTCCTGCCCCGGCTCCTCGGACGCCTGGATGAGACCCTCGATCCGCGCGACGAGGGCGGCGACCTCCGCCTGCACTCGCGAGCCGATCTCCCGCTCCAGCGAGAGCACCTCCTCGTCCCCCCGCCAGATCTCCTGCGCGAGGCCACACGCGGCTCGCGCCTCCGCGTACCGCCCCAGGCCGAGCGCGAGCTTCGCGTCCCGGAGCGCCGTCCGGTAATCGGCATAGGGAATGCCGCTGGCGGTGATCACCATGAGCCGGTCGAGCATGAGCCCCGCGAGGGTCTCGTTCGGATACCGCTTGAGGATCTCCACCAGCGGGCCGCGGGCGAGGTCGGTCCGACCGGCGTCCAGCGCCTCCTCCACCTGACGGATGTGGGATTCCACGAATTCCTTCCGCTCGCGGTCCTCCGGGGTCGTTCGCTCCGCGGTCTCAATCTCCCGGTCGAGAGCCGCCACCTCTTCGCTATCGGGGCTCAGGATCCACGCGTCGCGCCAGTGCTCCCGAGCTTCTCCGCTCCGCCCGCCTTCGATCGCCGCACGGGCGCGGTCCAGGAACTCGCGGAGCTTCTTGTCGGACTCGATCCGGTGCTTGAGGCGCGGCAGCTTCAACTTGAGTCGCTCGCTGTCGGGGGCGAGCTGGTGCGCCTTCTCGTAGGCCTTGAGCGCCTCGTCGAGAGACCCCTCGGCCTCCTTTTGGCGCGCCCAGGTCAACAGGTTCTCGACCATCTGCCGCGTCAGGTCGTCCAGGTTCGAGTACTCGGACGGGTCGGTCGCGACCCCGCGGGTCTGGAGCTTCCGAAGGATCTGGCGAAGCGCGTCGGTCACCTCGGCGGCGGTTTGCGGGCGCTGCATC
The DNA here is from genome assembly GCA_020073205.1 of Terriglobia bacterium. Lineage (NCBI taxonomy): Bacteria > Pseudomonadati > Acidobacteriota > Terriglobia > Terriglobia bacterium. The sequence goes on along the minus strand of JAIQFR010000023.1, from coordinate 4,915 downwards.
GGCTCCTTCTCGAGGAGCTTCAGGACCAGGGAGTCCAGGGCCGCGGGGACCTCGGGGTTCCGGTTGCGCGCCGGCTCCGGCTCGTCCCGGAGGATCCGGGTCGTGATCAGCGCCTCGCTCGGAGCGTCGAACGGGTGGGATCCGGTGAACAGCTCGTACAGGACGATGCCCAGCGAGAACAGGTCGCTCCGGTGGTCCAGCGCGTCGTTCTTCAGCTGCTCCGGCGACATGTAGGAGAAGGTGCCGGGCTGCGTCGTGGCGCGGGTCAGGCTGGATCGCTCGACGTGGGCGATGCCGAAGTCCACGAGCTTGGTCTGCTCCTGTCCCCCCGCGTGAGTCAACATGATGTTCGAGGGCTTCACGTCGCGGTGGACCACGTTGTGGCCGTGCGCGAACTGGAGGGCGTCGGCGATCTGGCGCGCCATCTCCAGGCGCTGCTCGACGGTGCGACTTCCGTGGTCCTTGATCAGCTGGGTGAGATCGGTGCCCTCGAGGTATTCCATGACGAAATAGGGGCGCCCCTCGTGCTCTCCCCGATCGTGGATCGTCACGATGTGCGGGTGCGTCAGGCTCGACGCGACCTCGACCTCGCGCTTGAACCGTGCGCAGGCGTGCTCGTTCTGGGAGAGCCGCTCCGACAGAATCTTCAGCGCCACGACGCGGCCGAACATCTTCGAGTCGGTCGCTCTGTAGACGTCTCCCATCGCTCCGGAGCCGAGGATTTCGACGATCTCGTACTGGCCGATCTGTCCGCTGAGCGACATCGCCCCTCTGGCCAGGCGTCCCCGCGCCGACCCCTTCGGGCCCGCGCCGCGAGCCCGGCCCTTCATCATAATGCGTTTCGCGCCGGATCGGCGCACCTGTCGTTTGGAGAACGACGCTCTCTCGTGCGACGATCGTCCTCCGCCGCCGCGGTGGCGGCGGCGCGACTCCCGGAGAACCTCCCGATGCCAAGGAAACCGAACGTCCGTCCCCCTCGCGCCAGCCTCTCGCCCTCCGCGCTCTTGCTGACGATCCTGCTCGCCGCGCCCGCATCCGCCCCCGGCGCGGAGACGGGGCCCCCGGAGGCGCGCCTGCTGAGGTTTCCGGACATCCACGGGGACTTCGTGGCGTTCGTCTACGCCGGCGACATCTGGAGAGCGCCGGTGAGCGGAGGCCCCGCGCTCCGGCTGACGTCGGGCGACGGGCTCGAGCTGTTCCCGAAGATCTCCCCGGACGGGAGGTGGATCGCCTTCTGCGGGGAGTACACCGGCTCGAGGCAGGTTTACGTGATGCCCTCGTGGGGCGGGGAGCCGCGTCAGCTCACCTTCTACACCGACGTCGGGCCGATGCCGCCACGCGGCGGCTGGGACGATTGGGTGCTTGGCTGGACTCGCGACGGCAAAATCCTGGTGCGGATGAACCGGACCCCGTGGGGCCAGAGGATGGGGCGGTACTACCTCGTGGACCCGGCCGGCGGCCTCGAGACCCCGCTACCGCTCCCCGAGGGCGGCAGCGCGTCGCTCTCACCCGACGGGAAGTTGCTCGCCTACTGCCCGGTGGACCGGGAGTTCCGCACGTGGAAGCGCACGCGGGGCGGCCGCGCGCAGGACATCTGGATCTACGACCTCGGGCGCCGCCGCTCCCGGCGCATGACCGACGACCCCGCCACGGACAACTTCCCGATGTGGTCCCGCGACACGATCTACTTCACGTCGGACCGGGAGCACACGCTGAATCTCTACGCGCTCGACGTCAAGACCGCCGCGACGCGCCAGGTGACGCGGTTCGCCGAGTACGACGTGCTCTGGCCGAGCCTCGGACCCGATGCGATCGTGTTCATGAACGGCGGGTACCTCTACCGGATGGGGCTCGACGACGAGAAGCCGGTGAGGATCCCGATCACGCTCGGCGCGGATCTCGCGGCGACGGTCCCCCACTTCAAGGACGTCCGCGAGTTCGTCTTGGGCGTCGATCTTTCCCCGACCGGGGCCAGGGCGGTGTTCGACGCCCGCGGGGACCTCTTCACGATCCCGGCCAAGGACGGGCCGACCCGCGACCTGACGGAGACGCAGGGAGTCCGCGAGATGTCCCCGGCATGGTCCCCCGACGGCAAGTGGATCGCCTACCTCTCCGACGCCACCGGTGAGTACGAGATCCACATCCGCGCCCAGGACGGCTCGGGAGAGCCGAGGCGTCTCACGACCGACGGGGAGACGTGGCGGTTCCCGCCGTCGTTCAGCCCCGACTCGAGAAAGCTCGCCTTCGGCGACCGCCGGCAGCGCCTCCTCATCCTGGACATCGCCTCGGGAGCGATCATCGAGGTGGACCGCGGCACCCGCGAGGACCTCGACACCTACCGCTGGTCCCCCGACGGCCGCTGGCTGGCTTACGAGAAGAGCCACCCGTCTCGCCTGCCCGGCATCGCGATCTACTCGGTCGAGTCGAAGCGCGTGCTCACGCTGGGCGACGGCCAGACCGCCGACCGGAACCCCGCGTTCAGCGCCGACGGCAAGGTCCTCTTCTTCCTGAGCGATCGCGATTACCAGCCCACCTTCAGTGCGTTCGAGTTCGACTTCGTCTACCCGAGGGCGACGCGGGTCTACGCCGCGTCGCTCGACCCCGAGGCCGCCCCCCTGTTCCCCCCGAAGAGCGACGAGGAGAAGCCCCGCGACGACGGCGCGCCGGCCGGCGGCGCCAGGGAGGCCTCGAAGGTACCTGCGGCGCTTCCTCCGGTCAACGTGGTCTCGGAGGGCTTCGTCGCGAGGACCGTCGCGCTTCCGGGTCTCAAGGCCGGGAGCTACTCGGCGCTCGCCGCGGTCGCCGACGCGGTCTTCTATCTGAAGGCGGAGGAGGGCGGGGATCGGGCCCTCTACCGTTTCGACCTGAAGGAGCGGAAGGAGGAGAAGGTGCTGGACGGCATCGAGAGGTACGTGCTCTCGGCGGACGGGAAGAAGCTCCTGTACAAGGCCGGGAAGGACTGGGGGATCGCCGACGCGAAGGCAGGCCTCAAGCCCGCCGAGGGGCGCCTCGACCTCTCCGGCCTCAGCGTGAAGCTCGACCCGAAGGCCGAGTGGCGCCAGATGTTCGACGACGCGTGGAGGATCTACCGCGACTGGTTCTACGATCCGGCAATGCACGGCGTCGACTGGAAAGCGATCGGCGAGCGCTACAAGGCTCTGGTCCCGTTCGTCGCCCAACGCGCCGACCTCGACTTCCTCATGGGCGAGATGATCGGCGAGCTGGACTCCGGGCACACCTACGTCTCCTCGGGCGACGAGCCGAAGGTCCCGCGAATCCCCGGAGGAATGCTCGGCTGCGAGTTCGAGCCGGACCCGTCGGGCCGCTTCAGGATCTCCAAGATCTTCGCGGGCGAGAACTGGGACGACGCGTGGCGCTCCCCGCTGACGGAGCCTGGGGCGGGGGTGAAGGAGGGGGAGTTCCTGCTGGCCGTGGACGGGCACGAGCTGTCGACCAAGGACAACCCGTTTCGCCTGCTGGAGAACAAGGCGGACCGCCCGGTGGCTTTGACCGTATCGGCGCGCCCCGATCCCGGCGGCGGCCGGACCGTCACCGTCCGGCCGATCGCGAGCGAGCTGAACCTGCGCTATCTCGACTGGGTCCGCGGCCGCATGGCCCTCGCGGACCGGCTCTCGTCGGGCAAGGTCGGGTACATCCACCTACCCGACACGGCCCTCGCCGGGAACCGGATGCTCCAGAAGCTCTTCTATTCGCAGGTCTCGAAGCCCGCTCTCGTCATCGACGACCGATACAACGGCGGCGGGTTCATCCCTGACCGTATGATCGGGTACTTCGCGCGCAAGACGCTCGCATGGTGGGCGCGCCGCGGGATCGAGAGCATGCGGACACCGGCGTTCGCGCACGATGGCCCGAAAGCGATGCTGGTCAACGCGTACTCGTCATCGGGCGGGGACGCCCTGCCGTACTTCTTCCGGAAGAGCGCGCTCGGCCCCCTGATCGGCACGCGGACCTGGGGCGGGCTCATCGGCCTGTCGGGGAACCCCTCTCTCGCCGACGGAGGCAGCGTGGAAGTGCCCACGTTCCGGATCTACGACGAAAGAGGAGAGTGGGTCGTCGAGAACCAGGGCGTGTCGCCGGACATCGAGGTGGTCGATCTCCCCGAAGCTCGCATCGCCGGCGGCGACCCGAGCCTCGAGAAGGCCGTCGCCGTGCTGCTCGACGCGCTCCTCAAGAAACCGACGGCCGAGCCTCCGGTCCCGAAGCCGCCGGACATGTCGCGGTAGAGCCGGTGGGGCCGCGACGCGAGCTTCGAGCCGGAAGGCGTGCTAGTCTCGGCGCGAGTCGGTGACGACTCGAACCTGAGAGGGCGAGCATGAGGGGAGCGTCGTACCTGCTGATCGGCGTCGCGCTTCTGGCGCCCCCGGCGATCGGAGGCGAGTTGTCCGGGGTCAGCCTCCCGGACCGTGCCTCGGTGGGGGGAAAGGCCCTCGTGCTCAACGGCATGGGACTCCGGAAGGCGTACGGCTTCGCGAAGGTCTACGTCGCGGGACTCTACCTCGAGAAGAAGACAGCGAGCGCGGAGGAGATCCTCGGATCGGACACGACTCGCCGGATCGAGCTTCGGTTCGTACGCCACGTGAGTCGGGACGACATCGTGAAGGCGTGGACGGAGGGGTTCGAGAAGAATGCGGCCAGGAGGCTGGGCGCGCTCGAGGATCGCCTCGACACGCTGAACGGCACCATGCGGGACCTCGAGCCCGGTGACGTCCTGGCCTTCTCGACGGTTCCAGACAAGGGCGTCCTCGTGGAGGTCGGTGGCCAGCCGGCGACGACGATCCCGGGCGCCGATTTCGCCAGAACGTTGCTCGCGATCTGGCTCGGACCCGATCCGCCCAACGCGGCGCTCAAGGCGGGCCTGCTTGGCGCCCGGTAGCAAGTCAAGGGAGCGCCTGGG
>JAIQFR010000022.1 GCA_020073205.1 Terriglobia bacterium | reverse complement strand
TCCACCGGCGGCGCTGCTCGGGCGTGGCCGGGCCGGCGAATTCGAACTTTCCGATCGGGTATCGCAGGTCCATGGGCGGCTCCTTCACCGTTTACCGGAACGTTCAGAATAACAGGAACGCGGCCGGGCCACGCATTCCTCCCCTCCATTCTCGTCGCTCATGCCATAATCCGACATCATGGCTGGGTCGGCACACCTCGAAGCCTCCGCCGCCGTGCGGGTCCCCGGCTTCTTCCGCAGCGCTCACCAACGATTGACCGGGATGATGCCCGCGGCCTGGGCGCCGTCGCCGCGCGCCTCCGCCTGACGAGCGACGACCCATGCTGCCGCTCTACGTTCTCGCCACGTTGCTCAGCGCGGTGTTGCTCTTCACCGTCGAGCCGATGGTGGCGAAGATGCTCCTGCCGCTCCTCGGCGGGAGCCCGGCCGTGTGGAACACCTGCATGGCGTTCTACCAGGTCGTGCTGTTGGCGGGGTACGCGTACGCCCACCTGCTCCCGCGCCGCCTGTCCCCGAGGGCCCAGGCGGCCGCGCACGTGGTCGTCCTGGCGCTCCCGATTCTCTTCCTGCCGCTCGGCCTTCCGACCGGGGCGGCGCCGCCGGCCCGCGGATCGCCGATCCCGTGGACGCTCGGCATGCTGCTCCTCGCCGCCGGCGCGCCGTTCTTCGTGCTCTCGACCACCGGTCCGCTCCTCCAGCGTTGGTTCGCGGCGAGCGGGCACGGGAGGGCGCGCGATCCGTACTTCCTCTACGCGGCGAGCAACGCGGGGAGCCTCCTGGGGCTGCTCCTCTACCCGCTGGCCCTCGAGCGGGCGCTCCCCCTCGGGATCTCGGGAGGGGAGGGTCGGCTCCAGCTCACCCAGCGCACGCTGTGGTCCCTCGGCTACCTGGCGTTCGCCCTGGTCGCGGCGTCGTGCGCGCTCTCGGCGGCACGGCGGAAGGGAGCCGAGGGCCGGCTCGCCCTCGCCTCGGATCACGGCTCTGGCCGCGCGGCGGCGCCGTCGTGGCGGACGCGGGCCCTCTGGGTTCTCCTCGCGCTGGTGCCGTCGAGCGCGCTCCTCGGCGCGACGCAGCACGTCACCGCGAACATCGCGGCGTTCCCGCTCCTCTGGGTGGTCCCGTTGGCGATCTACCTCCTGACCTTCGTGCTGGTCTTCTCGCCGCGGTGGCGCTTCCCCGCGCGGCGGTCGGGCCAGATCCTCGCCGTGCTCGCGGCGCTCGTCGCCGCGAGCTTCGTGGCCTCGGTGCGCTCGCAGGGTTGGATCCTGCTGCCACTCCACCTCGCGACCCTCTTCGCCGTCGGCCTCACCTGTCATGGCAGGCTCGCCGAGGAGAGGCCACACGCGACGCGCCTGACCGAGTTCTACCTCCTCGTGGCCGCGGGCGGCGCGCTGGGAGGCGTCTTCAACGCGATCGTCGCGCCCCTGATCTTCCGGAGCGTCGCCGAGTATCCGATCGCCCTCGTCGCTGCATGTCTCCTGCGTCCGCGGACGGACAAGGAGTCCTCGCGCGTCCCGTCGCGGGCCACGCGCGCCCTCGACCTGGGCCTTCCGCTCGCGCTCGCGGCGCTCATGGCCTTCCTCGCGGTCCTCCCGATGGCGCCAGGGGCCGAGAGCACCTGGAGCGACGTCGCGATCCGGGCCGGCGTCCCCGCCACGCTCGCGCTCGCGCTGATAGGCCGCCGCACCCGGTTCGCGCTGGCCGTCGGCGTCCTGATGGTGGCCGGCTGGGTGGAGAACACCGCTCCGGCCTGGAGCCTCCACCGCGAGCGGACGTACTTCGGAGTCCTGAGGGTCGCGATGTGGGAGAGCCCGCCGTTCAAGATGGTCGACGCCGAGGGTCACGAGTGGTTTCGCCAGGTGAAGTTCCACGTGCTCACGCACGGCGCCACGCGGCACGGATCGCAGGCGCAAGACCGCGATCTCGCCGCGATCCCCACGACCTACTTCCACCCGACCGGTCCGATCGGGCAGGTGTTCTCCGACCTCCTCGGCAAGGAGCCGCCGCGCGCGGTCGGCGTCGTCGGCCTCGGCGCGGGAACGCTGGCGGCCTACGGCCGGCCGGGGCAGCGCTTCACGTTCTTCGAGATCGACCCGGCGGTGATAGGGATCGCGCGCGACCCGCGCTACTTCACCTACGTCTCGCATTCGAAGGCGCGGATCGAGATGGTGCCGGGCGACGGCCGACTGTCACTCTCGCAGGTGCCGGACGGGGAGTTCGGCCTGATCGTGCTGGACGCGTTCAGCTCCGACGCGCTTCCCGTGCATCTCCTGACCCGGGAGGCGCTGGCCCTCTACTTCCGCAAGCTCGCGCCGGACGGGATCCTGGTCATCAACCTGTCCAGCAGGTTCATGCGACTGGAACGCGTCGTCGGCGCCCTGGCGTCGAGTCTCGGCCTCGAGATCCTGATCCGTCGCGACCGCGTGAAAGCCGCGAGAGAGGCCTTCGAGGGGAAGGACGGCTCGATCTGGGCGGTCCTGGCCCGGGACGCGGTCAGGATCGCGCCGCTGACGAGGGATCCGCGCTGGGAGGCTCCGGTGGCGGACTCCCGGTACCTGTGGACGGACGATTATTCGAACGTCCTGGGGGTCCTTCACTTTCCACGATAGCCGTCACTGTCGTCCTTTGCCCCGACGCCTGGCGACCTCCCGGAGCCCTGCCCCCGCGTACGCGTCGTTCGGGAAGGCGAGGAGCGTCTCCCGGAACAGGCGCTCCGCCCCGTCGAGGTCGCCGCGCTCCGTGAGCACGGCGGCCAGACCGTTCCTGGACGCGGGATGATCGGGACTGGACTCCATCCCCGCGCGGAAGGCGGCCTCGGCGTCGGCGAGCCGGCCCTCCGACAGGAGCGCGAAACCGAGGTTCGCTTTGGCGTCGGGCCTCCGGGGCTCGAGGTCGATCGCCTTCCGGAACGCGGCTTCCGCTTCCGGATACCGGCCCAGCGCCGCGAGCGCGGCCCCGAGCCCGTTCCAGGCGTAGGCGGAGGCGCCGTCGACCCGTGTCGCGCGCTCCAGGATCGGGACGGCCTCCTCGTTGCGGCCCTGGGCGCGCAGTTCCTCCCCCAGACCGACGTAGGACATCACGTAGCCGGGATCCAGATCGACGGCCAGCCGCTGCTCCGCCTCGGCCTCGGCGAGGCGTCCCTGCCGGTGGAGCAGCCGCCCCAGGTTGTAGTGGGCCCTCGGGTGGCGCGGGTCGAGGGCGATGCAGGCGCGGTAGTTCTCCATCGCCGCGTCGAAGAGCCCCTTGTTCTCCATCACGACACCCAGATTGAAGAGAAGAGCGGGGCTCTTCGCGTCGGGGGAGACCCTCGGGCCCCAGGCCTTGTCGAACGTCGCGAAATCGACCGCGGGCCTCTTCTCCGGGAGGCCATGGTCGAGAAGGGCATTGAACAGCTCGAACGCGATCCGCCGGTGGCCCTCGCGCGTGGGATGGACGTAGTCCTCGATGAGGTTGAACCCGACCAGCCCGTGAGGGGAGGCCTTAGCGAAGCTCCGCTCGATGTCGACGAGGATCACTCCTCGCTCGCGCCCGACCCGCCGGATCGCGTCGTTGAACGTGCTCAGGACCCGCGAGGGCATCGCGTCGCGGTCCCGCGCGAGCACGTAGGACGCGCGGGCGTCGTCCCACCGCCCGAGGGCCTCGTAGGCCTTGCCGAGGACGAAGTGGACCTCGGCGTAGCCGGGAGCGACGGCGCGTGCGCCCTCCAGGCTGAGGGCGGCGCTCACGGCGTCGCCCGCCGCCAGGAGCCGGCGCGCCTCCGCCAGCCGCTTCAGGACGTCCCGTCGGGCGTCGAGCCGGAGCCCGTCGGGGAAGACCGACCGATCGGGCGACCACCCGCTCAGATTGCAGGGAACCGTGCAGAGGACGAGCGGCACGCCCTTGCCGCGGGCCATCTCCGCGATCGCGCGGAGGTTCTCCTCGAGCGCCCGGAGGGCGTCCTGCCGGTCCCGATCGTCCACCGTGCTGCCGGTGTCGCGGATCACGTCCACGCCGAGCAGCTCTCCGGCGCTCCGGGGCTCCGCGTCCTTCTCCCCCGGCCGCGCGCGCGGCCGGATCCTCTCGTAAAGGCGTGTCATCGCGGAGTAGAGCCGCGACCGGAAGAGCACCGCCTGGATCCATCGCAGCTGCGGGCCCCGCTCCAGCTCCCGGCGCATCCGACGCTCGACGAACTCGTTGTGCGCCTCGAACATGACGAGCGCGTCGGGCGCGTAGTCGAGGATCTCCCGTGCGAGGATCCTGAGCCGGACCGAGCCGTACGACATGGCCGCGGCGTTCACCGCCTCGATCTTCCGGTCGCGATACGTACCCGCGAGCGCCGCTCCGAGGACGTGCGTGAACGCCGCGTCCGCGCCCCACGGGAAGCCGTAGGCGCTCGACCCCCCGATCGTGAAGAAGCGGAACCCATTCGCCGGCTTCCTCGCCAGGAACTCCTGGTAGTTGAACGAGTGGCGGACCGCCTGCGGGATGGTCCGGTAGAGGTCCCGACCGTCGTCTCTCTCGTACGCCCGCATCCGGGACGAGAACCCCTCGTAGGGGTCGCGGTCCGAAAGCAGGGTGCGGACGCCGAAAGCCCTGAGCGACGCCTCGACGAGTCCGACGATCGCGGCGGCGACCAAGAGTCCGATCGCGGCGTCCCGGACCCTCGAGCCGGCTCTCGCGGCGCGGTGCATGGCGGAAATCTCCCGCCGCGTAGCATACTACCTGCTCTGCCCCCGGGCCCTCGGCCCGTCCTGAAGTGCACCCTCGCGATGCGCGCGGCCGGGACGCCGGACGCCCTCATGAAACCGCTCGTGGGAAGGTGAAGCGCGCAGGACGTGCGCGGCCGCAACCGCCGGCCCTCATACGACCCTGCACTATAATGGGCTCAATGGGCATCGGCCAAATCCCCGAAGACGCCGGGAAGGCTCCTGATACCGTGAGGGGCGGCTCGGCGCGACTCCGGGCGTCGTCCAGGCGGCTGACGGTTCTCTCGGCGACGGTCGTAGCGCTGGCGGCGTTCGCGGCCTACTACAACAGCTTCGGCGGGCCTTTCATCCTCGATGACGTGCTCTCGATCGTGGAGAATCGAAGCATCACGCGCCTCTGGCCGCCGTGGACGGCGCTCTCGCCGCCCGTCGGATCCCAGACCGTCAGCGGCCGGCCGCTGGTCAATCTCTCGCTGGCGGTCAACTACGCGATCGGCGGCCTCAATGTCCGGAGCTATCACGCGCTGAATCTCCTCGTCCACGTTCTCGCGGCCCTCGTTCTCTTCGGCGTCTTGCGCCGGACATTCCTGTTGCCCGCATTGAGAGACCGCTTCGGTCGTGCGTGCACGCCGTTGGCGACGGCCGCCGCCCTCCTCTGGGCGGTGCATCCGCTGCAGACCGAGTCGGTCACCTACATCGTCCAGCGGGCAGAGTCCATCGTGGGGCTCTTCTACCTTCTGACGTTGTACGGTGTCATCCGCGGAGCCCAATCCCCGCGCGGGACCGTCTGGTACGCCGGCGCCGCGATGACCTGCCTGCTGGGAGCGGCCAGCAAGGAGGTCATGGCGACGGCGCCGCTGGCCGTGTTTCTCTACGACGGGCTGTTCCTGGCCGGATCGTTCCGCGAGGCGCTACGCAAGAGGTGGGGCCTCTACGTCGCGATGGCTGCAACCTGGGGGCTGCTGGGCTACCTCGTCGTCTCCACGGATCACCGCGGCGGTACCGCCGGTTTCGGGACCCAATTGAGCACCTGGTCGTATGCCCGGTCGCAATTCGGAATCATCGTCCACTACCTTCGGCTGTGCGTCTGGCCGAGCCCGCTGGTGCTGCACTACGGATCCGAACCGGCGAAGATCGCCCGTGAGATCGTCCCCTGGGCGACGCTGATCGCGATCCTGGCGGGAGCGACGGTCGTGGCATTGTGGCGCCGTCTTGCGATCGGTTATCTGGGAGCCTGGTTCGCCCTGGCTCTGGCGCCCACCTCGAGCATCGTCCCCACCGCCGACCTCGTGTTCGAGCACCGGATGTACCTGGCGCTGGCGGCGCCGGTGGTGCTGGCGGTCACCTGCGCCTACACAATGTGGGACCGACTCCTCGCCAGGATCGGAACCTCCGGCCCGGCAAAACGGTGGGCGATTCCGGCGGTCGTGCTGGTGGCTGTGACCGCGGCGCTGGGAGGCACCACGGTCATGCGGAATCGGGATTACCGGTCCAAACTGGCGATCTACCAGGACACCGTGAACAAGCGGCCTCGCAACTTCCGCGCGTGGGTGGGTCTCGGCTCCGCCTTGTTCGAGGAGGGCAAGACCAGCGAGGCGATCGAGGACTACGAGCGGGCTCTGCGCCTCAATCCCGGCTTTGCCGACGCGCACAACAACCTCGGCAACGCGCTGCTCCGCCTGCGCCGCACCGAAGAGGCCATCGAGCACTACAGGAAGGCGCTGCGGCTGGAGCCCAATTCTGCCAAGGTCCTCAACAATCTCGGGAAAGCCCTTGCCACGATGGGGAAGCCCCAGGATGCGCTCGAGTACTTCGAGCGGGCGCTGCGGATCGACCCCTGGCTGGCCGGGGCCCACGTCAATCTCGGCAACGCTCTGCTCCGACTGGGCAGACCGAAGGACGGGATCGGACACTACGAGGAAGCGCTGCGGCTCAGACCGGACGATGCCGAGATCAGCAATGACCTCGGCATTGCGTTGGCCCGCTCAGGAAGAACGCAGGAGTCGATCCGGTACTTCGAGCGGGCGCTGCGCCTCGAGCCCGCGTTCGCCGAGGCGCACAACAATCTCGGGAGCGCCCTGGTCGCCGTCGGCAGAGCGCCGGATGCCATCGGCCACTTCGAGGAGGCGCTGCGACTGAGGCCGGATTCCCCAGAGATCCACTGTGCGTTGGGCGATCTTCTGGCCTGGGCAGGCAGGACGGGCGACGCCGCATCGCACTACGAGCAGGCCATGCGACTGAAACCCGACCAGGTCCGGGCCATCGACGGTCTGGCGTGGCTTCTGGCGACGCACGATCGCGACAGGGGCGGTGATCCGGCCAGAGCCGTCGGCCTGGCCCTCCGCGAGCGCGAGCTGACCGGCGACGGTGACGCGAGGTCGCTCGATACCCTGGCCGCCGCGTACGCCGCCGCCGGCCGGTTCCAGGAGGCCGTGGCGACGGCGCAGCGGGCGGTGAGTCTCGCATCGACGGCGGGGCAGGATCAGATGGCGAACATCATCGAGACCCGTCTCGGATTCTACCGGGACCACCGCGCGTTCCGTGAGGCGGCCCGTCCGGCGGAGGGCTCTCCTTTGCCCGGTCTTCCCAGAGCACCGTGATCGTCGTATCCACCGCGAATCCACCGCGCGTTCGCGCCGTTCCGTGCTATCTTCGGACCCGTGTCATGGTGAAGACCCGTCTGTCCGTCATCGTACCCGTCTACAACGAAGTCCGCACCGTCGAGGCGCTCATCCGCCGGCTGCGGCAGGTCCCCCTCGAGATCGAGCTGATCGTCGTGGACGACGGCTCGACCGACGGCACGCGGGAGAAGCTGAACGCGATGCCCGGGATCGACCGCCTGATCCTGCACGCGGGAAACCGCGGCAAGGGGGCCGCGGTCCGCACCGGGATCTCCGCGGCGACCGGGGACGTCGTGGCGATCCAGGACGCCGACCTGGAGTACGATCCGTTCGACTTCGTTCCCATGCTCGAGCGCATCGAGAAGCACCGGGCCTCGGTCGTGTACGGCTCCCGGATCCTGGGTAAGAACCCCATGAGCTACCTGGCCTACTACATCGGCGGTCGCGGTCTCACCTGGATCGCCAACCGACTGTACGGCCTCGCGCTCACCGACGAGCCCACCTGCTACAAGATGTTCCGCCGGGAGATCCTCCGGGAACTCGACCTCCGCTGCGAGGGATTCGAGTTTTGCTCCGAGGTCACGGCCAAGGTCGCGCGTCGCGGGCACCGCATCGTCGAGGTCCCCATCCGTTACGAGCCCAGGACCCTCCGCCAGGGGAAGAAGATCCGCGCGCGCGACGGGCTCATCGCCATCTGGACCCTCCTCCGCTGGCGATTCTGGCGAGGCCCCTCGCCTCTTCATCCTGACCGGCGGTGACGTGTCCCGATGGAGGCATGCAAGAACCCGCTGCGCATCGACGTCGATCTCGCCGCGCGCCGATGCAACGGACGTTCTCCGCTCCCGCTTCTGAACAGGCGGCCCGCCGTCACTCCGGTCGAAGCGTCAGCATCGTGAGCCGGCCGGGGTCGTAGAAGCGGCGGATGAAGGTGTTGATCTCATCGAGCGGAAGTGCCGCGGCCTTCTCGGCCTGCCGGTCGAAGAACCCGTACGGGAGCCCGTGCCGGCGTTCCGTCATCGCGGTCGCGAGGATCTGCCCTGGCGACTGCCGGAGGAACGCCCGGCGGCCGGTGACGTTGCCGGCCGCCATCGCGCGCTCCTCTTCCGTGATCCCCTCGGCGTGGAATTTCGCGAGGACGTCCCGGATCCTGCGCTCGGTCGCCTCGGCGTTGTCGGTGCGCGTGAAGGTCCCGATCGCGTAGACCCCGGGATCGAGATCGTCGTCATCGGACACGTCGGCGCCGTAGGTGTCTCCGGATTCCTGGCGCAGCGCGACCATGAGGCGCGAGTTGAAGTGGCCGCCGAGCGCATGGTCGGCGATGAGCGCCGCCGCGTAATCGGGGTCGAGCCAGCCGAGCGAGTCGCGCCCGTACGCGAAATAAACCTGCGTGAGCCGGGGAAGCCGGACCGTCGCCTCGCGGGGCCTGCGGTCGGCAGGCGCGACCGGACCGAAAGCGGGCCTCATCCCGGCCGGCTCGTTCCCGGCACGGGGCAGGAGCCCCTGGGCGACACGGCGCGCCTCCTCGAGGCCGAGGTCGCCCGCGAAGCCGACGACGCGCCCGGGAATCCGCACGAGAGCGTCGCGCGCCGCGAGTAGCTTTTCGAGGTCCTTTCCCGGAAGCTTCGGTCTCTCCGACGGGCGGCGGCGCGGGTCGTCCTCGCGGAACAGCAGGCGCACACCCGCTTGACGGAGAACGAACTGCGGGTTCTTGAGGGCAGCTTGCCAGTTGATCTTCATCTCCTGCCGGAGCCGGGAGAGCGCCTTCCGGTCCAGGTCGACACCCCTTAGGACGTCCCGCACGAGCTCGAGCGCGGCGGGGAGATCCTCCTTGCCGCAGGTCAGGAACATCGTCGCGGAGCGTGCTCCGGTCGACAGCGAGAGCCCGGCCGCCAGGCGGTCGGCCCTGCGGCGGAGGTCCCCCTTCGAGTCGCGGAGCTGCAGTTCGAACGCCACGCCAGCGTCGTGCTCCTCGACCCACGGGCTCCAGGTTCCCGCGGCGAACTCGAGGCGAATGGAGACGACGGGCGCTCGGTGGTCCTCGACCAGAAGGCCCGTCGTGCTCTCGTCCACCTGCCATTCCTGAACGGTGTCGATCGAGGCGGCCGGGAATGCGAGGAGCGCGAGCGCCGCGATCGCTCCCGCGCGAGATAGCCTGACGAGGGAACGTCCGAGGGAGTCTTCCATCACCGGCCTCCGAAGAGGGGGTAGAGCCAGCCGAAGAGCCGGACGTAGAGCGGGACGTGCTCCGGCCGGACGTAGAGCCGGATCGGCTTCGCATCGAGGACGTACTTGCGGAACGCGGCCTCGACCTCGGCGCGGGTCACGTTCTCGATTCGGGCGGCGCCGTCGAAAGCGCGCGCCTCGTCACCCTCCCACCAGGCCGCCCTCCCGATCTCCGAGGCGACCTGGTCCGCGAAGAAGACCCGCGTCTGCTCTTCCCGGGCCAGAGCCTTCTTCGCCGCCCTGAAGCGCTCCTCGTCGAGCCACTCGAAGCGACCCAGCGCCGTGAGCGCCTCGTCGAGATGGCGGAACGCCGTCTTCTCGCGACGGTACGGCAGGCTCGCCGAGAAGAACAGCAACAGCCCGCCCCGCCGCATCGACTCGATCAGTGTATTCGCGTACACCGCCCGGTTCCGCTTGCGAACCAGCTCGTCCTCGAACGGGTCGAGGGAGCCGCCCGCGAGGAGCTCCTGGACGAGGAGCAGGGCCGCGTGGTCGGGGTGCGTCGGCGGTGGCAGGGGGAATCCGGCCACGGCGATCTCGGCGGGCGGCAGGTCCTCCTTGAGATCGAGGGTGCCGGGGTACTTCCACGTGTCGAGCGGCGGGACGTCCCCGGGGGTGATTCCGTCGGCGGGCAGCGGTCCGAACACCTCCCGGATTCGTGCGAGCACGGCGGGTGCGTCCACCGGGCCCACGACGACGAGATGGGCGTTGCGCGGCCGATAGTAGCGCTCGTAGAAGTCGCGCGCGTGCTCGAGGGTCGCGGCGGCGATGTCCTCCTTGGTCCCGACGGGGGAGAGGGAGTACGGGTGCTCGCCGAAGATCCTCTTCAGCGCCTCGGTGAAGAGCCGGCTCATCGGGTCGTTCTCGGTCGAGAGCCGCAGCTCTTCGGTGACGATCCGCTTCTCGTTCGCGAGGTTCTCGTCCGTGAGGGACAGGTTCACCATCCGGTCGGCTTCGAGGTCGAGCAGGGGGAGGTGACCTGCGGGTGGTATCGTCGAAACGTAGACCGTCTCGTCGAACGACGTGTAGGCGTTGACGTACCCTCCGAACCTCTCGTGGTGGTCCCAGACCGCGCGCTTCGGGTGCGCCGCGGTCCCGCCGAACATGAGATGCTCGAACAGGTGGGCGACGCCCCGTGTCCGAGGCTCCTCGTTCGCCGAGCCCACGTGGTACCACACCTGGGTCGCCACGATCGGCATCGTGGAGTCCTGAAGGATCGAGACGCGGAGGCCGTTCGGAAGGGTCTCCGAGACGTACCCCGGCGGCGGCGCTGCCGCCGCAGCTGCCGCGGAAAGCGCGATCCCGAAGACGATCCAGGCGAGGCGACGTGACGGTCGCATGGAGCGGTCCCCCTGTACTCGGATCCTGGGCGAACTCTACACCCCCTCCCCTCTCTTTCGACCCGCCTCGTCTCTCGTGCGCCGGAAAGCGGGATCGGGACGACGTCGATCGCCTCGACGAAGGGCTCCAGTCGCTTCGGGGACATCGCTTCACAGCCCCGCCAACGGCTCGCTGCTGCGCCGCGCCAGGGCGGTGCTCGATATTCCGGCGGCGAGGGGACAGGGAGCCGAGTTCGGCAGCGAGCCGAGGTCGCACCGCTCGGCTCCTCGCGCTCCGGTCAGTAGCTTCGCGCCCGCTGCTCGGCGGTCTTCAACTTCGTACGTGCCGCTTGGAGTCGCTCGAGCAGCTCGACGGTCGCGGTGACGCCCCACGTAGGATCGCGGCCCGTTCCCGAGGCCGACGCGCTCGTGTGTCTTACGACACCGACCGAATACCTGTCGTAGCGGAAGAGGGCGCCGTATCCCGGGGAGAGCTCCTCGCGAAGGACCAACAGGAGAGACGCCCCCAGGTAGTGCCGTTTCTGCTGGTCGAGGCGGAACCGGTATCGCACGAACCCGAGAGGCTCGATGAAAAGAGCCCCCTTCGCGCGGGTTTCCGAGAAGTCCGAGCCGCCCGTGATCTCGGCGCCCACCGACGGGTGGAGGAGCACCCACTCGATCGTCGGGAGCCTGTAGATGGAAAGCGGCCTCCGGTGGACGAGATCGTTGAACACGCGCTCCCACGGGAACTGGCCGAATCCGTCCGTGATCACCCACATCCAGGTGTCGCTCAGCTTCTTCAGCTGGGCGGCTCCCTGACTGAGGGCCGGCTTGTTGTAACCCGTGACCGCGGTCTCGACCGCCCGGGCGGCCTCGGTGATCGCCGTTCGTTCGTCATCGCGCGCGAGACACGTGCCGGACGGTCTCGAATCGAGGGGAAGTCCGTTCTCCGCGGAGAGTTCGACCTCGTCGTCCTCTGCCAGGAAAAGAACGCTTCGACTGTACGTGCTCCCGTCGTAGGGAATCGAGTCCGTGTGGGCTGCGAACTCGAGCGCGAGGTACGGCCCGGCCGACTTGAGGCCGCCGACCAGCCCGCCGAGCCTGAGGATGACCCGCGCGGGCGCGCACGGCTGTCCCGTCTTCGCCGCGGTCGGCCAGCTCGACTCGAGGATCCGGATCTGTCTGGCGGCCTCATCGCAGACGGTCTTCTTCGCGACATCGAGGCCGGCGCAGTCGTCGGCGCGCGCGGTTCCCACGGCCGCGGCCAAGACGAGTCCGAGGCTCAGGGGCACGATGAGCCGAGTGAGAGCGTTCTTCCGCATATCGCCCCTACAGCATCGACTTCAGGGCGTCGACGACGTAGCGAAGTTGGTTGACGAGCTCCGTCTCGTTCTCGGGATCCGGTTTCGGGATGGACTTGAGTTCGTCGATGTACTGATCCACCTCGGCGACCTTCTCGAACTCTCCGCCGAACCGCTTGACGCCGTAGTACTGGTCAATGGCCGCCTTGAGATCATTCGCGGGGAGGTTGTTCGGGTCGGGGAGGCGCAGAATGGGCCCATGCACGGCCGGGTGCTCGAGGTAGTGCTCGATGCTGTGGATGTTCCGGGCGTAGTAATGCTCGACGGCGAAGCGGAAGTAACCGCTGGACTCGTTCGCCTGCAGGTCGAAGCCGCGGACCCAGGGGATCGGGTCCAAGCGATGGAAGACGTTGCGATAGGTAACGCACAGGCCGTTCGCCGCGTACCTCTTAGGAAGCAGTCGGCTCTCCGTGTAGGCCTGCAGTCCCTTGCGCTGCAGGAGCCGACTCGTATTTGCGACCATGACGATTTCGCGAAACAGGAAACCCGGCGGCAGGCCGGGCCAGCCGATGCCCGGGGCGGGGGTCGCCAGCGCGTTCACGGCCTCCATCGCCACGGCCGTGCCGAGGCTGTGCGCGATGATCGAGAATTCCGTGTCGCCGTCGCTCTTCTTGGAGATCACGTCCGCCAGCGCCGCGGTGACCCTGGCCACGACGGCCATGCGCGTGACCTCCACGAGGAAGAGAACGACATCTCCGATGTAGGTCCAGACGAAGCTGCCTTCGGTTGCACCGTCCAACCAGGAGAGCGCGTCCTTGACCTGGGGGAACAGCGCGCTCGCCTTCAGTTGTGCGAGGTCCTGGTCCCATCGCTGGAGCTGCGCGTCGAAGACATCGTCGTACGTGATCCCGACGAAATCGACTTGCTTGCTCGGCGGAGCGCTGACGGTCGCGTAGCGGCTCCCGAGCTGATCGATCTGCTCGACAACGCCGTTCCACCAATTCGCCGGGTGAACGCCCACGCCGTGGATCAAGAACACGACTTGTTTCGGCACCCTGTTCCTCCCGCGACAGCCGCTTGGCCCGCCGATCGACCGCCGGCCTCACACCAGGGTGGTGCGTCCTTCGTCCCGGACCGGATGCGGATCCCGAACCTGCGCTCTCAACTTACGAGAATCGGGAAGCACTCCATTCGATCTTCGAAACCCATGGGCACTTCCGAAGAGGAATGCTGGATCATCCTGCCTTTCGCCCCGAAACGACCCATCCAAGTCCATTCTCCTCTCGGTCGCCGGGTGAATTCAAGCTGCTCGCCGCGAGGTCATGGCGGGGGCCGGCGCTCGCCTGGGCGTAACGGATCCTCCTCCTCCGCCCGGAGGTGCCAAGGCGCAGCGCGGCGCCAGCGGAGCGAACGCCTATTGCAGGGCGCGGGGGGGAAGGGAGCCGGGAACGCGATCGCGCCGTATGATGTCGGTCGCGCCGCGTCGGCAGAACCGTGCCCACGACCGACGTGGCCCCGGTAACTCCGGGGAAGGGCTCATGTCACCGCGCGAAGGTACGCAGTCCGGCAGGATCCGAATTCCCGCGATCACGGGCATCATCTTCGTTTCGGTCCTTCTCGTCGTCGTCCTGTTCGTGAACATCGTCGGGCGCGCGGATCGCGCCACGCCGAGCTCCAGCCTGGGGGCTCCGGATGTCGTCCCACAGGGTGACACGTCCACGGGCCCAAGTGCTCCGAAGCCTCAGAACGGTCAGGGCGTGGTCGAACGTCTCGATGCGGCGCCGGATCGGACCCGAGCCGGCCGAGGGAGCGAGACGCCGACGGAGCGCCGGTACGACGAGCGGGGCGCGGACGCCGGCGCCAGCTCCCAGCCGACGCGGACGCAGCGCCCGCCAACCGTCGATGTCCGCCAGTCGCCGGAGGGATCTTCATCGGACGCACCCGCGGGCGGATCGCACGCTGTCGCACGGGGCGTCGCCCCGTCGGTACCGGTGGCGGCGGGGTCCCGTTCCAGCGCACCCGACGTCCGGCAGGGCGGCCCCGGGGTCCGTGACCCCGTCGCGTCACCCGCGCCGGCCGCGTCACAACCCGAGGGCGCCGCACCCGCGGAGGCACCGGCGGTGCCTCCCGTGGACCCGAGCTCGGACCGTGGGCCGCCGGTGCTCGTCGGGCTCCGCTTCGAACCGCCGGAGATCGGCGGCGGCGACGCGACCACGCTCGTGATCGGCGCGACCGACGACCTGTCCGGGGTACAGAGAATCGTGGGGAACCTCAGCAGCCCGAGCGGAACGGCCTCGCTGCCGTTCCACGTCGAAGGCGACGGCACCGCCACCACGTTCAGCGTCCCGATGGCGATCCCCAAGGACGCCGAGACGGGACTCTGGTACGTCGCGACCCTTTACATCGTCGACCGTGCGGGCAATCCACTGAACTTGAGATTCACGCCGGCGACGGTTCCGGCGGGAGGGGCGCTCAAGGTCGAGTCCGCACAGCCGGACTCCACCCCGCCCACGGTGCACGACGTCCGGGTGGACAAGCTGACGCTGAACGGTGGCGAGCGGAACCCGATCCGCGTCGAAATCGACGACGATCGCTCGGGGGTCGCGAGCGTCACGGGGTTCTTTCAAAGCCCCACGAAGGCCGCGATCCTCCCGTTCGCCTGCCACGCCGGCGAAGACCCGGCCTTCTGGGAAGGCGAGGTGACGGTCCCTCGTGACGCCGACTGCGGGACCTGGAGCCTGGAGAACCTCAGGGTCGTCGACGGCGCGGGCAACATCGCCATCGTCTCGGGCGATTCTCCGTTGATCGCTCGAGTCGAGTTCGGCGTCTCGAGCGACCAATGCGATTCGACTCCGCCGACGCTCGAAGCGTTCACGCTCACGCCGACCGCGGTCTCCAACGAGTCCGCCACGGACATCCGGGTCACCGCCGTGGTGAGCGACGTCGGGAGCGGCGCATACTCGCTGAACGGAGTCGCCTCCGGGCCGGCAGCGACGAGCGGACTGGTCCCGACCCTCTTCTTCTCGTGCGCCCCGCCCGCGAACGACCCGTCGGGCGCCTGGATCGGGACGATCGTCGTGCCGCGGTTCGCCGCCAAGGGCCTCTGGCGGGTGACGCTGGTGCGGCTGCAGGACCGGGCGCTCAACAGCCGCGAGTACAACGCCGGCGACCCGGCCGTCGCGCAAGGAGTGTTCGAGGTGCGTTGAGACGGCAGCGATCCCCGGGTCAGTCATCGCCGCGCTTCGACGTATGATGCGCCTCCTGGCACGGAGGAGACTCATGCGAATTCGACTGGCGCGACTCGCGATCGTCACCATCGCGGCGGGCTTCGCGGCGCAGTCCTCGGCGTCAGGCTCCTCGCCGGAACGGACGCTCCCAATCCGGGATGCTTCCACGGCGCCTCGCTGCACACGGAGCTCTGGTCGCTCGCGTCCGCCGGCCTCCCTCCAGCTTCGGTGCTGCGCATCGCCACGCGCGATGCCGCGCGCAGCCTGGACGCGGACGACCTGGGAGAGATCGCTCCCGGGAAGCTCGCGGACCTCGTCCAGCTGGAGGCGAACCCGCTGGAGAACATCCACGCCACGGCCCGGATCTGGCGCGTCGTGAAGGGGGGCTACATGTTCGATCCGCGGCGGCTCCAAACCGGCCCCCTGAGGCGGCGAGGTCCGCTGCGCCCACGGCCCCCGGGCACGTGGCGCGTTCGTTCGACGCCAGCGGTCGCGGGCGCGCCGCATCGTCTTGCCGTTCAGGCGCTTCGCCGGCCGGTGCTCCCCACGTCGAATTTGTCGAAGATCCACGGTCAGCGTATAGGAACGGGGCCTCGGCTCGGGGGTCTCGGGGGGGGCCTGAGAGGTCGGGTGGTCTTGCGATGAAGCTCGCCATCGTTCGCAGGGATCCAGTCGCGATGCTCGTCCTCTTGGGCTCGCTGTCGACCGCGGCGGCGCAGCAGACGCTCTACGTGGACGCGGTGAACTGCCCCGGTCCCGGAACGGGCACGCCGGCCAACCCGTACTGCAAGATACAGGACGCGATCTGCTACCTGAAGAACAACGTCCCCGCCGGAGGCACGGTCCTCGTGCGACCGGGAACCTACGCCGAGGCCGTTCGGATCTTCGGCGGGATCAGCGTCGTCTCGACCGACGGCCCCGCGGTCACGACCATCAACGCCTCCGGGAAGCCCTGCATCCTGTCAACGTGCGCTCCGAACACCGCGACCACCCAGTGCACCGCGGTGCAGGCGACCTCGGTGAGCGGGGTGGGTCCCACGTCCGCGGACCGGATCCAGGGTTTTCACATCACCGGCGGCAAAGGGTACGTCTGGACCACCGGCACGATCTCGTCCGTGGGGGGCGGGATCTTCGTGTGGGGCAACAGCTCGCCGACGATCACGCAAAACGAGATCGTCGGGAACTCGCTGGCCGCCACGACGACCAAGCTGTTCTACGGCGGCGGGATCTACATCGGGAGCAACATTGGGGGTGGCCAGGTCCCCGCGAGGCCGGTGATCACCCAGAACCTGATCGAGGGAAACGTCGCCGATCCACCCGCGGGGACGAACAACAGTCCTTCGTACGGGATCGGCGGGGGGATCTACTCGGGGTTCGACGCGGCGCCCGCCATCGACGGCAACACCATCCGGAGCAATCGCGGAGGCGGCGCACTGAAGTCCAATCAGATCAGCGCCGGCGGCGGGATCGCGATGTACGGGCGCGCGGCGGCCGGATCCCCGTTGATCTCGAGGAACCTGATCCAGGTCAACACGACGACGAACTGGGCCGGGGGTCTCCAGGCCGGCGGCTTCACCGGCGGTACGGGCGTGCTGAACGGCGTCGGGATCGTCGAGAACAACGTCTTCGACGGCAACAGCTCGACGCTCGGCGGCGGCGCCCACACGTCGTCGACGACGATCGCCTTCCGGAACAATACGTTCGTCAACAACGTGGCGTCCTACGGCGGGGCCGTCTACCTCGAGCCCGGGAGCACCACCGGCCTGCCGACACTGGCGAACAACCTGCTCACGTTCAACTCCGCCAGCAAGTCGTCGGGCGGCGGCGGCGTCTGCGTGGGCGGCGCGTTCAATCCCATCGTTCGGTACAACGATCTCTACGGGAACACCCCGCAGAACGTCGCGTGCACGAAGTCCGACTCGAGCTACATCGCGGTGAACGGCAACATGTCGGCGGACCCGCAGTTCGTGGATCGGGCGAACAAGGACTTCCACCTTCTCTCGAGCAGCCCGGTGATCGACGTCGGGGAAAACGCGAACGGCGCCGCGCAGGACAGGGACGGCGCTCCCCGTCCCCAGGACGGAGACTACGTCGGGGGTCCCGTCGTGGACATGGGAGCGTACGAGTTCTCGCCCGACTACGACCGGGACGGCATTCCCGACTGGCAGGACCCCGACATGGACAACGACGGCGTGCCGAACGCGCAGGACTGCGCGCCGCTCAACGCCGCCGTTTGGTCGCCGCCGATCGAGGTCCAGGGTCTGCGGGTGGACAAGGCCGCCGCGACCCGTCTCGGTTGGACGGCACAGGGGCAGGCGCCGTACTACGACGTCGCGGGCGGAGCGCTGTCGGACCTGCGGTCCGGCCAGGGTACGAACGGCGCCACCTGCTTGAGAAACGACGACGGACAGCCGGCATGGGACGACGGGTCCCGGCCGGATCCCTCACCCGGCCAGGGGTACTACTACCTGGTTCGCGCGCAAGACGTCTGCGGGTCCGGAACCTACGGCTTCGCGAGCACCGGGGGTGAGCGCCGCCCTTCCACGGATTGCCCCTAATCCCGGCTTCCTGCTCCCCGCGCTCGTTCCCGTCGCGGATCCCTGGCCGAACCACCGAAGACCGGGAGCCCGAGGCCGTCAGTTCGCGCGCTTCAGGATCAGCGGGCCGTAGAGGCCGGAGAACAACTGGTCCACCAGCTTGAGCCGCCTCACTTCCCGCTCCCCGGCGCCTCCTTCACCCCCAGCGACCGGCCGAGCGAGAGGATCCGCAGGCCCACGAAGCCATGGGCTCTGGCGAGCGGTCGGATCGATCCGGACCAGCCTCGCCCGGATCACGACCAGGAAACGGCCGATGACCCGGGTCAGCTCGCGACCCTCGTCTCCCGCTTCGTCACTTCCAGAGCGGCACTCGACCGGAGGTTTCGGACCTCGCGGGTCTCCGGCGTCACCTCGTCGACGAACTGGGCGTGGTCCTCGGCGGCACGGAATTCCGCCGTGGCGCGAACGGTGTCCCCCAGGGCCTCGTAAGCCTTGAAGAGCGCGTGGTGGGCGTAGAAACGGAGGATGCGGTCGTCCTCCTGGATGGCCCAGGCGAGGACGTCCCGCAGCAGCGCGAGGCTCTCCTTACTCCGTCCGAGCTCCTGGAGCGCGCGTGCCTCGTCCAGACCGCGGACGGCTTCGAGCCGTTTGAACCCGCGGCTCCGAGCCAGCACCCTGGCCGCTCGCGCTGCGCGGCGGGCGCCCTGCCAATCTCGCCGCTCTCGGAGCAGCTTGACGTGCACCCCCAGAGCCGTGGACTCCCCATACACGTCCCGCGCCCGTCGGTAGGCGGCCACCGCCGTCTTGAGCGCCGCCTCCGCCGGCGCGAACGCCCCCAGCTCGGCGAGAATCGAGGCCTTTTCATGGAAGACCCACGCACGCTCCCGGTGCTGGCGGGATTCGAGCCGCGCTTCGGCCCGGGCGAGAAGGCCGAGCGCTCCATCGCAAGAACCGAGGCCGCGCCAGCACTTCGCCGCCTGCGTCAGGGCGGGGACGAGGATGCTCTCATCGGGCGGCTCGAAGAGCAGATCCTCCACGATGTACCGCGCGAGAGCGAGCCGGCCCAACGAGCCGGCCGCGACGGCCATCCCGAGGAGCGCCTTCTGTCGGCTCACCCGTTCTTGAGCCCCCGTCGGCGTACGGGTTCGCGCGGCAAAGAACCGCGCGAGCGCCTCGCGGATGTTGCCCGACTTCCAGTTCTCGACACCTTCACGACCCAGCCCCTCGAACGAACCCGTCAGCACCACCGATTCCGCATTCTCCTCGAGGTCGAGAAGATCCGCGGCGAGCTGGATCGGGAGATCGTAGAGCTTGAAGAGCCGGTAGAGTCGGCGGACCCCCAGATCCGTCTTCCCCTGCTCCGCTCGCGCGAGCGTCGCGAAGTGCACGCGCTCGCCCGCCGTCCCGGAGCGGGCCTCCACCTCGCGTAGGCTCAAGCCCAATTCCTCGCGACGCCGCCGGAGAAGCTCTGCGAGAACCTTCGAGGGGTGAATCGCGGCTTTTCTCATGCGCGAATGAATACACCCATTCGACGTTTCTGGCAACGGTCGAAGGTCGAGTCCTTAGGCGAATCGTCTCCCGGCCCCGTTCCCGATGACGATTGTGTATCCCGGTCGCAACAAACAACGTATATCTGGCAAGACGTGAGACGAGTGGCCCGTCGGCTAGCCAGAGGAACGACCTCCCTTCACGGGTGGGCGAGGAACGACCCCGGCGGCGCGGGATCTCCCACACCCATCGGTCCGCCCATCCGCCGACGCGCGGCGCCCACTCGGGCCAGGGCCCGCCCCCCACCATGCTCGTCCGCCCCCGGCCGCGGTCCGCCCTTACTTCCCCGGCGACTCCGACCCGAGTCGCCTCCAAGAAAAGGAGCCTTGCCATGAAGCCTCTTCTCGCCTTCTTTCGCACGGCCGTCATCGTTCTCGTTCTCTGCGTCGCCATGGTGCCGATCCACTCCGGAGCGCGCCTGAATTGCGACGTTTCGGGGATGGAGGTGTCCGGGAGCAGCGTGATCGTCGCGCTCCACAACGCGGATCAGGAAACGGAGCTGGTTCAGGTACGCATCACGGTGCTCCTGGACGACGACACGATCGAGACGCTCACGAGCGCGCCGCTCTCCCTCGAAGCCGGGGAGACGGCCAGCGTCCAATTCCAGGCCTCACGGACGGTCTCGTCCATTCTGGACGGTCCGGAACCCTGGCCGTTCTAGCTTGTTGACCGGGAGCCCGCCGGATCGCCGGGCCGAGCCGGCGGGCTCCTTTCGGGCTGGCTCGAGGCGGTGTCGCGAGCCGCGGCCGGTTGCCCGCCGCTCGAGAGGGGGGTGTCGCCGCGAAATTCACGGTCGTTGCAAGGTCAATACATACGACGTATCATTCAAATCCACGAGCCGCAGGACTCGGAGGAACGGCCCTGGTTCACGGATCGTCCCATGCAACGCTCCGATCGCTCCGTGACCGGCCGCGCACGCCCGGGTCGGGGGGGCTTCATCGGCCGCTGGCGGCGGCCATCGGCGCCGCATGGCTCCAGGCACTCCGCACCGAGGAGAGATGATGGCACGGCGAGTCTTCTTCAGCTTCCACTACACGAACGACATCTGGCGAGCGAACCAGGTTCGGAACGCCCATGTCGCCGCGGGAGCGGGGGCGGCCGGCTTCTTCGATCGCTCGGAATACGCGGAGGCCAAGAGGTCGGGCAAGGACGGCATCGCGCGCATGATCCTCCGGCACCTCAGGGGCACCTCGGTCACGGTCGTCCTGATCGGACGGGAGACCGCGGAGCGCCCCTGGGTGAAGTACCAGATCGAGAAGTCCATCGAGCGGAAGAACGGCCTCGTCGGCATCTACATCCATCACATGAAGGACGCGAATGGCGAGCCGTCGCCCTGCCGCGGAGGCAAGCCGGTCGTCCCGGAAGGCGTGGAGTTCCCCGCCTACGATTGGGACGATCGCCTCGAGAGATTCCGGTGGGAGATCGAGGCCGCGGGACAACGCTCGGACGCGCTCCGCAGCACGCGCCCACCGCGCGACGGGGAAGTTCGCGGCATGAACGGCTCGTGAGACCCCACGACGACGCGGAGCGCCGGACTCGTGGCGGCTCGCACTCCGCCGCCGATCCCGTTCACGCCACGCTCAGGGCTCTCCTGGCTCAGCCGGCGCTGCCCCTGCTCCGTCCCGCCGTCCGTTGACGCTTTCCCCGTTCCGGGATGTCGCGCTCGACCGAATCCGGCTCGAACTCGAGACGGACCCGCGTGCCTCGGCTCGGGTCCGCCGCGATCTCGAGCCGCGCCCCGATCGCTTCGGCCCGCCACCGCATCCCGTCGAGGCCCGACCCGTGGCCGGGCGCCGGCGGTCCCGCCTCGCCGAGCCCGCGCCCGTCGTCGCTCACGGAGAGCGTCCAGAAGCGCCGGCCCGGCACGAGCGAGAGCGTCACCTTCCGCGCCCCCGCGTGCGTCGCCGCGTTGTGCAGCACTTCGAGCCCGAGCAGAGCGACGTTGCGGCGAACGGCCAGCGAGAGCGGCACGACGGGAACCGGATCGGGTAGGTCGACCTCGAGCCGCGGCTCCGGCCCCGGGAACATCGCCTCGCCGCGCTCGCGGAGGTGCGCGGCGAGCGACGCGGTGTTCGCCGCCCCGGGTCTGAGCGTCCGCACCATGTCGGTGAGGGAGTCTCCGAGTTGGCGCGAGACGTGGCCGATCCTCTCGACCAGCGCCCAGCGCCGTTCGGCATCGACGCCGGGACGCGCGGCGACGCCGGCGAGGATGCCGATGGTGCCGAGCCCCGAGCCGAGCTCGTCGTGAAGGTCCATCGCGATGCGGGCCCTCTGGCGCTCCAGGCGCACGAGGACGGCGATGCGCGTGCGGTGCACCGCGTACGCGGCCCCGGCCGCGGCGGCGAGCGCCGCGAGGAACACCCACGGCTCCAGGTACCACGGTCGGCCGACGGAGAAGGAGAAGAGCGCCGGCTGGGGCGACCACCGCACGCCGTCGAGCGTCGCCTCGACCTCGACGCGGTACTCTCCCGGGGCGACGTCGACGAACCTGAAGAGCGGGTTGGCGGTGGGTGGCGACCACGGCTCGTCCGGGCGGAGTCGCGACCGGTACCGCAGCAGCGACGGGTCCCGGTAGCTCGCGGCGGCGAAGCGCAGCTCGAGCCGGTTCCGGTGGTGCGGCAGCCGCAAGGCCTCCGCGACCGGCAACGGGCGCCCGTCGATCGAAGCCTCGGCCAGCGCCACCGCAGGAGGGGGCACGGCAGCGCGCCGCACGCCGGCGGGAACCTCGAGCACGCCGATGTCGACCGAGAGCCAGACCCCGCCGTCCGAATCCTCGATCGCGTCGGCGACCCGGGTCTTCCACACGCCTTGCCAGGCGCCGGGTTGCTCGACGATCTCCCACCCGTCGGGCTCCCCCGGCCGCTCCGCCGCACGCACCGCGTAGCCGCATCCCGTCAGCCACGCCGTGCCGTCCGCGTTGCGCGTGATCGACGAGGTCCACTGAGAGGCGAGACGAGCGGAGCCGGGGATCGGCTCCCAACGTCCGCCGCGATGGCGGAAGAACCCCCGGCCGCCCACGGCGGCCCACGTGTCTCCGCTCGGCATGGCGGCGAAGCCCTCCCACGAACCTGCGCCCGGTACCTCCTGGCAGGTCCACTCGGGTCGGCCGTCGCCCTCGACCTGGCGCACGGCGGCGCGGCAGACCCGGTCCCCCCGCGCGACGAAGAGATCTCCGCCCGGCGACTCGAAGGCGCGGTAGCCGCGCGGGGTGCCGCGATCCTCGCCGGGGATCGAGCGCACCACGAGACGCGGGGCGTCGTCCCCCGCCTCGAGGCGGAAGACTCCCAGGTTGGTCGGAATCCAGATCGAGCCGTCGTCGCTCGCCGAGCAGCGCCAGTTCCCCCGCAGTCCCGGCGCGCGGACCGCGTGCATCCCGCCGCGCGCGTCCCACACTCGGAACAGGTCGTCCCCCGCCTGCCAGACGCGCCCCTCGGCGTCGACGCACGGCGGGTAGATGCTCCCCGACGGCACGCGCTGCCACGAAGCGCTCGCGGGGCCGCGCGGCGTCCGGTGCAAGCCTCCCCACAGGGCGTGCCAGAGCGCATCCTGCGTGACGGCGAAGCTGCGGCCCCCTCCCGTTTCCTCCGCCATGCGCGTGTCCGGCTCGGGCATCTGCACGAGGCCGAACGGCGTCGCCACCCACAGGCTGCCCTCGCGGTCCACGAGAAGGGGACCGCCCCCCTCGGCCCCGATCGCCGGCGTGACCCACTCGGGCGGTGCCCCGTCGCGCTCCGCCACGATGCCGGAGTCGTAGGCCGCCCAGAACGTCTCGCCCCGGCGCACGACGTCGATCAGCCGGTGGGGCTCGTGGAACAGCGCCTTGTCCTTCCCCGCGGCCCAGAGGTGGACGCTGCCGTCGGCGCAGCCGAAGACGATCGATCCGTCCGCGAGCGACCGCACGGCCACGGGATCCGCCGCGCGCGCGAGGGTCGTCGTCCGCCCGCCAGGGGTGATCCGGAGCAACGCATCATCCGTGACGGCGAGCACGGTCTCCCCCCGGTCGGCGAACAGAAGTCCGATCTCGGGTCCGGGCTCTAGATCGACGGGCTGCCAGACTCCGCCGGGGGCGAGCCTCTCGAGGCGGCGATCGAACATCGCCCAGAGGGCCCCGTCTCCCGTGAAGGTCGCGAACCGGACTCCGTCCGCCGGACGGCCGTCGGGCCCTTCGAGAGGGGAAGCGGCATCCCCCGCGGCCCGCCAGAGGCGTCCATCGGCGTCCCTCAGGATCATCGACTCGGAAGCGGTGCCTCCGATCGGAGTCGCGTTCAACGGAATGACGAGCCGGAACGCCTGCCCGTCGTACCGAAACACCCCGCCCGGCGTGCCGATCCAGAGGAAGCCATGAGCGTCCTGGAGGACGTTCGAGCAGTAGCTGACGCTGAGACCGTTCGACGCGTCGAAGCGCCGCGCGAAGACGACCCCCGCGCTCGCGCTTCCCGCGGCGAGCGCGGCCAGCAGCCCCGCGAGCCCCGCGAGGGCGGCCCGAGCCGCGAGGTTCCCGATGCCGCGTCCCCGATCCTCCGGCGCACCCATGGTGCGCCCGATTCTAGACCGGGTGGAGGAACGTAGCAGCGGTCGCCGACGTCTTCGCGCCTACTTCACCTCGGCCGTCGGGAGGAACTTCGGCGCCTTCCGGAACCTGGTCCGCTGCTCGAAGGCGTACGCGAGCCTGATCAGCGTCGCCTCGGCCCAGGCGCGCCCGAAGAACGAGATGCCCACCGGCAGCCCGAACACGTATCCCATCGGCAGCGTCACGTGCGGATACCCGGCCACGGCCGCGAGGGTCGACGAGCTAAGGTAGCCGCCGTCGCCGTTCACGAGGTCGATGGGCCACGCGGCCGTCCCCGTCGGGCAGATCAGCGCATCCAGCCGGTGCTTGCGCGAGGCGCCGTCGATCCCTTCCTCGCGCGACTGCCGCCGGCATTGCGAGAGCGCCTTCAGATACTCCGGCGTGGACAGCGGACCCTTTTCCTGCGCTTGCTGGAACAGCTCCTGCCCGAAGTACGGCATCTCCCGCTCGGCGTGCCGCTCGTTGAACTCGATGGCGTCGGCCAGCGACTTGAGGGGAGAGCTCGGCCCGAACCACCGGAAGTACGCGTCCAGTCCGGCCTTGAACTCGTACAGGAGAACCATCAGCTCCTGCGCCTCGAACTGGCCCAGGCCCCCGATCTCGACCGGGTCGACGATCTCCGCCCCCGCCCCCCGGAGCACCTGGAGCGCGTCGTCGAACAGCGCGTCCACCGCGCGGCTCTCGCCCGCGTACTTGCGCACGACGCCGAGGCGGGCGCCCTTCAGCCCTCCCGGATCGAGCGCCTGGACGTAGTCCTGCGTCTTGCCGGCGGATCCTCTCGCCGCGGCATCGTCCGGATCGGCCCCCGCGATCGCCGAGAGAAGAACCGCGGCGTCGGCGACCGTGCGCGCCATCGGGCCGGCGGTGTCCTGCGTGTGGGAGATGGGGACGATTCCCGTGCGGCCGACGAGCCCGACCGTGGGCTTGATCCCGACCAGGCCGTTCGCGCACGCGGGCGAAACGATCGAGCCGTCCGTCTCCGAGCCGATCGCCACCGGGCACTCGCTCGCGCTGACCGCCGCCCCCGAGCCGGAGCTCGACCCCGAGGGACTGCGATCGAGCGCGTAGGGGCAGCGCGTCTGGCCGCCCCGCCCGCTCCAGCCGCTCGAGGAGTGCGTGGAGCGGAGGTTCGCCCACTCGCTCAGATTGGTCTTCCCGAGCAGGATCGCTCCCGCCCTGCGCAGCTGCGCCGCGACGAACGAGTCCTTCGGAGACCTCGCGTCCGCGAGCGCGAGCGACCCCGCCGAGGTCGACATCCGGTCGGCGGTCGCGACGTTGTCCTTGACCAGCACCGGAATGCCGTGGAGGGGCCTAAGCGCCCCTCCGGCCTTCCGCTCCTCGTCGGCCTTGAGAGCGAGGGCCATCGCGTCCGGGTTCATCTCGAGGACGGCACGGAGCGTCGGGCCCTGCCGGTCGATGTCGGCAATCCGCTGCGAATACGCCTGCACCAGCTGCTGCGACGTGAATCGCCCGGACGCGAGCCCGGCACCGAGCTCCGCCAAGGTGAACTCCTCGAGCTCGAACGCCGGAACCGGCGCGGGCGCCTGCGCCCCGAGCTCGAGTCGAGAGGACGCGGCGACGGCGGCCGCACCGATCAGGCCCGTCTTCAGGAACTCACGACGATCCGGCATTCAATCCTCGCCGCGGCCCCCCAGCGCCGACACCACGGCGGCGCGCATCGCCGCGTACTCCGCCCGCGCCTTCGCGTCCTTCGAGTTCGCCGCGAACGAACCGCCCGGGTGCACGTGGCGAACGATCCCCTCCCGGTCGATGAGCAGCGACGCCGACGTGAACTCGGCGTCCGGGACCCGGTCGAGCCAGAGGCGGCGCAACGCGCTCCACTCATCGTCGATCGCCACCGGGAACAGGAACCCGTACGCCGCGACGTATCGGCTCACCTCCTCGACGGTCGTGGGCGTGGGTCGCGGCTTCGGGGTGTACATGCCGACCACCACCAGGCCTCGCGAGCCGAATTCCCGGTAGAGCGCGTTGAGAGCGGGGGCGGTGGCGGAGCAGTACGGGCAATCGGCGTCCATGAAGAACCGGACGAGGACGACCTTGCCGCGAAGGTCCGAGAGGCTGAGGGGTCCCCCCTGAACCCAGCGCAGGACGGGCCACTCCGGCGACGGCTTGCCGACGAGACTCGCGCCCGGGCCGCCCGCGAGCGCCACGGAACCGCTCACCGCAGTGGCCAGCAGGCTCGGCCAGATTCGCCTCATGACATGGTGAGCCTATCTCGACCGATCGTGGGCCGCCACACGGAATGTCGCCTGGCGAGGAAGGGACGGAGCACCTCGATTCGGGAGTAGCATCAAGGCGGGATGAACCGACCACCGCGAACATGGGCTCGGCGCGGAACCCCGCCTTACCGGTGCGGCGGTTCGAACGTGTCCCGCCGTAGACCGTCAAGGATCTCCGGGGGACTGTCCTTGGTTTTGATCGCCGCGATGTCGTGGCCGCTCGCCGCCTGTCGCAGCCCGCGGCCGGATCGGACGACTATCGACGCCGCCGTCCGGTCGGGCTTGGGGTTCGTCGCGTCCGCGTACCACGGCAACTCGTTCGACGATCCTTACCTCCGATACGTCTACACCGACGAGCGCCTGTCTTCTCCGCTCGAGGGGTACGAGGTCACGTACCGCCTCCTCGACGCGTACTTCATCGTCCGGATGCTCAAGGAGACCGGCGTCGCGCCGGGCCCGGCGGCCGTCCTCTTCGAAAGAGCGGAGGCTCTGACCACGGCGCTCGTCCCCTCGTGGCGCGCTTTCGGAATCTACAACCTGCGCCGCTCGCCGTCGCCGGGCGGCATCGCGCTCGACACCTACGCGATCCTCGCTTGGCTGAGCCGCGATGTCGGTTTGGCGCGCGTGCTCGTGTCGGGCCTCGACGGCGACGGGTGGCTTCCCGCCAACCTCTACACGGGGGAGCAGTCGTTCCGCCTGCTGGCCGACGAATCGTGGGCAGCACGGGCCGTTCTCGTATCGGGGATCGATCCTCCGCTGGGGAACGGCCTGGTCCTTCGGATCGGCAAGGAGGCGCTGCTTCGTGTCGGGCGTCCTCAGTCCTCCGTCGCGCGGGCCAATCTGGT
The DNA here is from genome assembly GCA_020073205.1 of Terriglobia bacterium. NCBI lineage: Bacteria > Pseudomonadati > Acidobacteriota > Terriglobia > Terriglobia bacterium. The sequence goes on along the minus strand of JAIQFR010000022.1, from coordinate 20,672 downwards.
GGTCCTCGCCCTCGACGCGCTACGCGATCTTCGCGAGTCGACGGGCGGTGCTCCCGGTGGCGATCCCAAGGTCGACCGGATGCGCCGGGGCCTCGTCGAGGAAGGCGTCCGCCTCCTCGGAGATTCCGAGTTGGAGGACAGCACGCTGACCCTCGCGAACCTGCTCGGTTCGCTCGCGCCGGAAGGGGAGGCGCGGAGAGAGTCGTTGGAGCCGGGGGTGAGGACGCTCCTCGCGGGGCAGGATCACTACGGCGGTTGGAGCGAGGCGCGTGGAACCGGCGGTTCCTCCGGCCGTGTCTTCACCACGCTTCGAGCGATGCTCGCCCTGGCGACCTACCGCCGCGATCGAGAGCCCTGATGAGCAAGGGTTCCGCACGGGCTTCGAACGGTTTCCCGGCGGCCCTTCTCTGCGCCGAGGCCGCGATCCTCGTCACCGCCTACGGCGTCGGCGTCGGCCGTATCGAGGCGCCGATCTCGGTGCTGCTCCGCGGGACGCCGAGGGGGTACCTCTTGGCAGCGTTCGCGGAGCTTGCGGTGGTCGTGGGCGTCGTTTACCTCCTGAACGGCCTCCGCCTGCACCGGAGGGGCGCGGGTCCCGCGCGAGCCGATCGTCGATTCGTCGCGACCCGCTGCTCGGAGGCGATCCTTCTCCTCGGCGTCATGGCGCTCGCGTTGCGCTTCCTCGTCCCCGGTCTCGATGCGTCGGAATTCGCCCGCAGAGGACTGGGAGCGCCCGGCGCCCTGTTGCGGTTCGCATGGACTCTGCCGTTCGGCGTCCTTGCCGAGGAGGTGGTGTTCAGGGCAAGCCAGGATCGGCTTCGCCGTTGCCTCGGCGGGTGGCCGACCCTCGTCACGATCCCCGTCTTGTTCGCCTTCTATCACTCGACGCCGGGCCGCACGGCATCCTCCCTCGATCTGGCGCTGCTGGCGTCTCTGGCCGCCGGCGGATGGATCATCTCGCGGCTCTACGAAGCCACGGGCAGCCTCGCAGCCGCTGTCGGTGTGCACCTCGCGTACGATTTCCTGGCGGTAGGGCAGGCGTGGCTCAACGTCTTTCGGGGCAGGGCGATCGAAGCCGCCTACTTCGCCGTATGGCTGGTGGGGTCTGCGGCCCTCGCGTTCGCGGGGGCCCGTCGAGCCTTGAAGCTCACCCGAGTGGCCGGCGAAGCCGACCGCCATGGAGGGCACGGACGCACTTGGCCTGAGATCATCCCGGCGCCTGCCTGGGCCCGCTGGGCCATCGCGCTCGTGCTGGCGGTCGGCCTGCCGGTCCTCCTATCCCGGATCCGGTCGGGCGGCTGAAGACCGGAGTCCGGCGGCCCGATCCTCCCGGCCGCGCGAGCGCTAGCTCCGAAAGGGACCCGCTCGGCGTCTTCCGCCGCCTCTGAAGGGGATCAATCCGAAGGCGCCTGCTCGATGTTCGGCTTCCTGAACACGGGGGAGCCGCCGCCGCCGGTGGGGCAGTCTTTGTGGCAGATCATGTAGTAGACCGACCCGTCCCAGCAGGTGAACTGGCAGTACCCCTGCCCGTTCATGCATACCTGGGTCGCACCGACGCAGCCCCCGTCGTAGGAACACATGACGTAGCCCTGTCCGTAGTCGCAAATCTCCCAGCAGTTCGGGATGGCGAGCGCGAGACCGGCTGAGCCGACCGCGACCCCCACCAACAGCGCCATCAACCAGAACCTCGCACGTCGTACCATGGCACCCTCCTGTTTCCCGGCGCTCCCGCGACAGCGAACGCCGACCCGGACGGTTAACGAGCCTCCTTCAAGCGGAACCGGATGATCCGGTTGGATCGCGGTTCCAAGCCGACCAACCCTTCTCCCAAGAACGCGGCCCCTCCCACCTCTCCGAGGCCGCGGATCACGTCCACCGCGCGGCCCTCCGGCGAGAACCTGTAGATCGCAGCGTCACGCGCCGTGGGAGAAGCGGCGCCCTGGCTCCCGGTCGTTGCCGTTCCGTTCTCGAAGACGTAGAGCGCGCCGAGCCGGCCCTGGCCGTCCCTCAAGAAATCGACGAACGGGTTCACCAAGCCTCGGTGCCCCTGGGACTTCGCCGTCTCCTCCACCTTCCGCGTGCGAAGAGCGAGATCCGCCACCAAGTCGGGGGGATCGATGGTGAATTCCCCGGTCGGTCTTCCGTCCGAGCCGAAATGGAACACCTTGCGGCCGGGGTTCCAGAGCGCGATCACCCCGCCCTTCGGGTCGTCGAGCAAAAGACAACCCATCGGCGTCACCTGATCGGTCGCGCCCGGCAGGGGAACGAGCGATTTCGCATATCGAAGGTCGCCGTCGAGCACGTCAAAGAGGTAGCCCGTGGCGTTCGGATACGCGAACACGTTCCGCTCGGCGGCGCCGACCGCTCCGAACGCGGCGGTGAGGGCGGCCTCTCCGACGATCGCGCCGTCCTTCGAGAGCCTCACGACCCGCCGGGAGCCGCCGTCCGCGAGGATCAGGCCGTCCGCCGAGCGCGACAGCCGAAGCCAAGGCCCCTGGAACTTGCCGGACGCCGAATCCGAGCCGTCGGTAGCCCAACGAACGGTGCCGTCAAGTCCGAGGCGCAGGACCTGCGCCGGGTCGGCGGCCGTCGCGTAGAGCGAGTCCGGGCCGGCGGCCAGGATCTGGATGAGACGGCCACCGCGGAACGGCAGGCCGAGGGATCCCACGTCGAGGGTCCCGACCCTCTCGACGGAGGTTTCGACGGGAAAGGCGTCGAGGCTGGTGTTCCCACCACAGCGTGACAGCCCAAGGGCGAGCAAACCTGTCGCGAGTGCGACGACCGCGCGACACGCGACTCCTGGGGTCGAGCCGCCGACTTCGGTCGAATGGGCAACCACTTCCACCTCGAGTTCGACGGACTGAGAAGCAATATACCCGAACCTCGACGAGCCCAAACCTGTTTTTCGCGGTGGCTCGGGTCGATGACCCGGCGATCCGGAACCTTTCCACCCATGCCACCGCGCCGAGGCACGAGTCGCTCGACGGTCAGGGGCGCACTCTCGAGCGAAGCGCCGGCGACAGCTCACTCTTTGACGATGATCAGATCCAGGGAAGGTTGATAGAAGCCCCGATGAATCGCGGGCCCGACGCGCGCCAGGAACGACTCGAACCGATGATCGAGAGACCGCCTCCAGGCGACCTCCCGCCTCAGGCTCCTCCCCCTGAGGTAGAGGGGAAGGCTGCTGATCACCCGAAGCTCCTCGGCCCGCTTCAGCGTCAGGTCGAACTCGTGGTAGCTCACGCCGCGCCCGCGCCTCAGGAACCGCTGCATCGCGTCGCCCGTGCACTCGGGATACGACCCCCGGAACGACGGCCTCGGGCTGAAGCGCGAGTACAGGAGCGCGAGGTCGTCCGGGAGCCAGGGGTAGAACGGCAGGAGGGACGTGTGGTGGTCGAAAAACCAGAGGCGATTGGGCGTCTCCACGACGCACCACAGGGCGCCGGGGGACAGCATGCCCCACGTGTCCGTCATCGCGATCATCCTCTCGCCGTGGGTCATGTGCTCCAGGCAGGCGAAGAGGATGACGAAATCGAAGCGCCGGTCGGAGAGCCTTCCGCCGACCTCCGTCGCGTTGCACTCGAGCAGCTCCACGTCCAGGCCGTAGACTCGACATCGATCCCGCGCCACGGCGAGGCTCTCCTCGGCGACGTCCACCGCGGTGACCTTCGCGCCTTGCTCTGCAAGTGCCACGGTGGACGAGCCCGTGCCGCAACCGATCTCGAGAACGGTCGAGCCGGACAGGGGCTTGGCATGGTCGAGCCACGGAACGACCGTGGTGCGGAAGCCCTCCAACCGCCGGGAAAGGTGGTCGCGCAGGTCACTCCCCCCGGCGTCCGAGGCGAGGTACGCGTCGAGGGAATCCGCCTGTCGCTCCGCGAGATACGACCGGGAGAAGTAGCTCTCCTTCAGCGAGGCGGTGATCCGCTCGACGCCGGCGGGATCGAGGTCCCTGAAGTTGTCGGCGATCCGGGACTCGATCTCGCGGCCGACGAATCGTCCGAGCAGAGACCGGAGCCCACCCGACCGTTCGGCCACTGGGCGCATCGGCGTTCCTCCTCCGGTTGCCGCGCTCCCGAAGAGTCTATTCGCGTCCGGTGCGGGCACAATAGGGGCGCAGGGGCTGCGAGCTCAAGGAGTGCCGTGGACGGCGCGAAACCGGTCTGGCCCCCACGGCACCGTCCGAAGGAGATCAACGACTCTCCGTAACTTCCGGGACGTTCCCGGATACCTGTCGTGACGGAACAGAACTCCAACACCCGGAGAGTCCAAGATGCCCGCTGTCGAAACCGACACTCGCCCCGGCGCCCCGAAGCTCGTCGCGCCCCGGTGGCACACCGCTCTGCTCGTGGCGGTCTTTCTCGCGTTCACCGTCGCGGGCGTGTTCTTCCAGAAGGCGGCGCTCAGGGACCCCTCCGCGGTGCGCCCCCCCACGCTCGTCCCCCTGTATCTCTCGATGCTCGCCCTGGAATGGGGACTGCTGTACTTCGTGTGGAAGGGCGGGCTGCGCCGCAGCGGAACGACGCTGCGGGAGCTCATCGGGGGACGGTGGACAGGTATCAAGGATCCTCTCGTCGATGTCGCGCTCGGGGGGGGGCTCTGGGCGCTGTGGAAAGCCGCCGAGACCGGAGCGGACCGGCTTCTCGGAGAGGGGCACGCGGCCTCGATAGAACCGCTCTTGCCGCGGCGGCCCGTCGAGATCGCGCTCTGGGTTCTGCTCTCCCTGAGCGCCGGGATCTGCGAAGAGGTGGTCTTCCGAGGGTACTTCCAGCGTCAATTCGAGGTTCTGGCGCGCCATCGATGGGCGGGCCTGGTCCTCCAGGCCCTGCTCTTCGGGGTGGCGCACGGTTACCAGGGAGTGCTCGCGTGCTCGAAGATCGCCGTGCTCGGGGCCGCGTACGGAGGGCTCGCGATCTGGCGCCGAAGCCTTCGCCCCGGCATGATCGCGCATGCGGGGACCGACGTTTTGGGAGGCATCTTCGGGATTTGATCCATCGATGACCGACTTCAGCGCCATCTACCGGGAGCACGCCCCCGGCGTCTTCCGCTTCGCGCTCTACCTCACCGGTAACCGGAGCGAGGCGGAGGACATCACCTCGGAGACCTTCGTTCGCCTGTGGACTTCCCCCGAGCCGGTCCGGATGGCCACGGTGAAGGGTTACCTCTGCACGATCGCGAGAAACCTGTTCCTCAAAGGCCTGAGGAAGGAGAAACGCCACGGCGCGCTGGACGAGAGCCTGCCGGACGGACGGCCGGACCCGGAAGCGACCGCGGATCGGCGGGCCGAGTTCCGGGCCACGCTCGCCGCCCTAAAGGGGTTGCCGGAGGCGGATCGTTCGGCCCTCCTCATGAGGGCGATCGAGTCGATGCCTTACGACGAGATCGCCCGGGCGCTCGGGATCTCGGTCGGCGCGGCGAAGGTCAAGGTGCACCGCGCTCGCCGCGCGCTGTCTCGGCTCAGGGAGTCCTAGGGTCCACCGCAAGTCACCCGGAGGGAATGTGAAATGAACGTCACTCGGGAAGTCATTCTGGACCTGCTGCCGCTCTACGTGGCCGGCGAGGCCAGCCCGGCGACGCGCGCCCTGGTCGAGGAGTACCTGAGCCGTGACCCTGTGCTGGCGCAGCGTGTGCGCACCGGGTGGGACGAGGAACTGGCCCGCGGCGTTCCCTCCGCGCTACCCCCGGAGCTGGAGATGCGCGCGCTCCGCCGCACGCGCCGGCTTCTCGGCCTGCAGAAGTGGCTCTTCGGATTCGCAATCGGCTTCTCCGTCGTCTCGCTGACGAGCCAGATCTCGTTCGATCAGGGGCGGCTCACCGATTTCCACCTGCTGATCCGGGACCATCCCGTTCCCTTCGGGATCTCCATGGCGATCGGCGTCGTGTGCTGGGTGGGTCACCACCTCGTGCGTCGGAGGCTCCGCTTCACGGCGCCGTGAGGCTCCACGTCGAGGTCAGGGAATCTGGCGGACGAACTGCGTGTACAGGGCCGGCCGGTCGTCCAGGCGGATTCCCATCCCCGCGAGCCGTCCGATCCCCGGCTTGCGCCGGTTCCAGACCACGGTTCCGCGAACCCGTATCGAGTACGCGTCGGTCTCGAGCTCGATCGCGATCGGGCTCCCGCGGCTCAGGGGGGCGTCGGTCACGACGAAGAGACCCGTCTCCGACAGGTTCCCGGTGACGGCTCTCCTCTGCGGTCTCACCGGTCCGAACAGCAGGGGGATCGTCCGCAGCTTTCGGGGGGCGGGCGCTCCGCGCTTCGGACGGGCCGGCCCGGCGTCGGCGCGCGCGCGGTGCTCCACGGGTATCGGCCCCGCCTGCACCGGCTCGAGAGCGTCGCGCCGCGAGTACCCCCGCTTCGAGATGTGATCCTCGATGAACGCGATCGCGCTTCGCTCGACCTCCTGCGGCGTCGGACCGAGGAACTTCATCGAGACCTCGCCGCCGGGAATGGTCCAGAGGACGTTGGGGTAGGTCAGGATCCGGGCCCGCCATCCCTCCTCGCAGCGGGCCACGAGGACGCCGTACGCCTCGACGCCGACCGGCGTCGCGACCGTGACCCTCCATCCATGCCGCTCGGGCTCGGTGGCGCGGATCTCCACGGGACAGTCGGGACGGCGTGGGGCGTGGAGTGATCCGCAGCGGGGGCACCAGTTCGGCTTCACGGGCGACACTCTCCTCGTCGAGGCTCCCGCGATTATGCCGGAGAGAGGGGGGCCGAGGCGAGCCGCCGCGATCGGACCGCATGGTAGACTCCGAGCGACATGGCACGGTCGAGCAGGTTCCCCCCAATTGCGGCGGTCGGGTGCGCCTGGCTCATGCTCCTCGCCGGGTGCGGTAGCTCCGCTCCGAAGCCGACCGCCTCTCCCGCTCCTCCGAGCAGGCCGTTCGCGGGGTGCAGGGTCCTGCTCATCGGCCTCGACGCGGCCGACTGGGAGATCATCCATCGGCTCTCCGCCCTGGGCCACCTCCCCAACCTCGCCCGCCTCGAGCGCGAGGGGGCCTCGGGGGTGCTCCACGTCGAGGAGCCGCTGCTGTCGCCGGTCATCTGGACGACGATCGCGACCGGCCGTTCCGCGACCGAGCACGGGATCTTCGGGTTCCTCACCTCGCGGGGGGACGCGACGCAGCCGGTCCGGTCGGACGAGCGGAGGGTCCGCGCGTTCTGGAACGTGGCCAGCGAACTCGGCATCAAGGTCGGGGTCGTCGGCTGGTACACGACCTGGCCGGCGGAGCGGGTGGACGGGTACCTGGTGTCGGACCGGCTCGGGACGCACCAGGTCGAAGGCACCGCGGAGCGGGCCGCGACGGGGCTCGTGTATCCCGAGACGCTCCTGCCCGAGATCGAGGCCTTGAGAGCGCAGGTGGAGCGGGACGTCGGCGACCGGGCGGTGGCCCGTTACTTCAAGAAGGGCGAGAGCGGGGGCTCCACGGTCCGAATCCGGCAGGAGACCTTCAAGACGTTCCTCGGCATCCTCCGCACCACCGAGCTCTACCGCCGGCTGACGCCGCTCCTCATGGAGCGATTCGATCCCGCGATCTCGGCGGTGTACTTCGAGGGGACCGACTCCGTCGGGCACCTCTTCGCGCAGTTCGCGCCTCCGCCCCTCCCGGGGGTGGATGCCGAGCAGGCGCGGCACCTCGGGGAGACGTTCGACCGGTACTACGAGCACGTGGACGAGATCGTGGGCGAGCTCGTGTCGCGCGTCGACCCCGCCAGGACCACCGTCATGGTGATGTCGGATCATGGGTTCAAGACCGGGCCGCGCCGCCCCGCGACCCCGGTGCTGTCGGAGCACGCCAACCAGGCCCCCATGTGGCACCGGCCGGAAGGGGTGCTGCTGCTGTGGGGACGCGGCGTCAAGCCCGGCGCGGTGCTGCAAGAGGCGACGGCCTACGACGTGCTTCCGACGCTTTGCCGGCTCGCGGGCCTTCCCATCGCTGCGACGCTCAAGGGAAAGTCTCTCGACGAGGCGCTCACCGGGGAGGTCCTGGCCCGGCCGGTGCGAAAGGTGGCGGACTACGAGGCGGCGGGCCCGCGGGAGGCGCCGGAGCCCGCCGAGGCCTCGTCGGACGAGCAGATCGCGAAGCTGCGCGCGCTGGGCTACATCGGCGGATCCGGCGGCGAGGGCGCAAAGCGCTCCGACGGAGGAGGCGTCGTGGGGAGTCGCGGGCAGGAGGGGGTGCTCCTGAACCGCTTCAACGAGGCCGTCATCCTCGCCAATTCGGGGAAGCGTGAGGACGCCCTCCGGAGCCTGCGCTCGCTCCAGCGCGACGCTCCGACGTTCGCGCTGGGCTTCCTCGGGGAGGGGCTCGTCGACCTCGCGGGAGGCGACGCGAAGTCGGCGGTTCCCTTCATGGAGAAGGCCGCCAAGCTCGACCCCCGGGTCGGCGCGACCTACGCGGACCGCCTCGGGGAAGCCTACGTGAGCGCGGGACGAGAGGGCGACGGGATCCGCGTGCTCGAGGGGGCGCTGGCTCGGGATCCTTCGAACGGCAGGGTGTCGCTCGTCCTCGGTCAGGCTCTCCTGCGGCGCGGGGACCTCGCCGGGGCGCGCCGCCTGATGGACGTCGCGCGCCGGTACGCGGACAGCCCCACGGACCGCGCATCGGGCTGCACCGGCCTGGGTGTCGTGGCCGAGGAGGAAAAGCACCTCGACGAAGCCGCCGCCCGTTACGACGAGGCGCTGCACATCGCGCCCGATCTCCCGCTGGCTCTGGAGCGGGCCGCCGACGTGGAGCTTCGGCTCGGGCGCCCGGACCGCGCGGTGGAGCTGACGGAGCGCCTCCTGCGGAGGAGCCCGGCCACCGCCCTGAACCAGGCGCTCTACGGGAGGGCGCTAGCGGCGGCGGGGCGCCCGGGCGACGCGCGGCGAGCCCTCGAGAGGTCGCTCGCCCTCGATGCGCAACAACCGGAGATCCGGCGGCTCCTGGACGGGTCGGCGCAGAAGGAGCCGTAGGCGGCGCTCGACGACTCGTCCATCGACCCGGTCAGTTGGAGAAGCAGTCCCAGGCGGCGCGGGCGATCCTGGCGATCACCCCGTCGCGCGTGGCCTCGTCGGCCGTCGAGTCCGAGACGAACACCGCCACGGCCAGATGCCGCCCGTCCGGCAGCGTCACCAGGCCGACGTCGTTCGTCGCGACCGTCCGGCCGTCGATCGTACTCGAAGACCCGGTCTTGTGCGCCACCGGCGTGTTCGCGGGCAGCAGCCCCTTGATCCGCCTCGGGCCGGTGCTCGCCCTCGCCATGAGTTCGAGGAGCAGGCTCCGGCTGGCCGGCGCGAGCCCCCGCCCCTCGTGGAGCGACTTCAGCAACGCCAGCGCGGATAGCGGGGTTGCCCAGTTGCGGAACTGCGCCCTCGGCTCCCGCCCCATCTCCTTCTCCGACGTCGCCACCACGATTCCCGTGATGCCGATATCTCGGAGGCGTTGCGTGACCCGCCGTGGCCCGCCCACGAGATCGAGCAGGACGTCGCAAGCCGTTCCGTCGCTCTCGGACACCATGTAACGGAGCAGCTCGCGCACGGTCAGCTCGGCGCCGCCGGGATGGGCGTCCCGGATCGGGCTGTGCTGCTGGGCGGCGGCGAGATCCTCCGGCCGGATCCCGACCGTCTGCCCGAGGCTCAGCGTTCCCCGGTCCACGCGGTGCAACACGGCCATCGCGATGGGGAGCTTGTAGACGCTCTGCATCGGGAACCTGCGATCGCCGCTCGACGAGACGGTCTCCCCCGATTCCACCAGCATCACGGCGGCTCCGACGGGTCCGTGCGCCTCCCGTGCGACGTCTTCGATCCGCGCGCCGAGATCGGTCGGGGCGCAGGCGTGCCGGCCCGTCGCCGCGGAGACGCGGACAGGCAGCGCCGCCGCGGCGACGCAGAGCAGGATCGCCGGGCGCCGCGCGCACCCGGCGAGCTTTCCAGCCATGAGGCTCACGGCCAGTCTCCCTCGCTCGACCCGCTCCGTTCGTGGGACCCGTCTCCGAGGCTCTTCCGAGCCTCTGCAACGCACCACGGGATATTCTACGCGGGAACCCGCGGGGAGGTCTCCCGCCGCCCACGAAGGAGGATCCCGATGCGCCGCACCGCGGTCGCCGTTCTCGTCGCGCTCGCCGCCGCGAGTCGTCCGCAGGCGGCGGAAGACGCGAAACGTCCCGTCCTGGTCACGGTGGACGACCTCCCGATCTCGTCGGCGAGGCTGCACCCCGCGGACGACGAGCGGGAGCGGATCACCCGCGGCCTCCTCGCCGCCCTCGGCAAGCACGGCATCCGGGCGGTCGGCCTCGTGACCTGGAGGAACGTCCGCGACGACGCGGGCCACCGCCTCCTCGATCTCTGGCTCGACAGCGGGCACGAGCTGGGGAACCACACGTACGGCCATCTCGACCTCTCCGAGGTGGGCGCCTCCGCCTGGATCGCCGACGCCGAACGCGGCCGGAAGAGCCTGGCGGCCCACCTCGCGCGCCGCGGTCTCGCGCTCCGCTTCTTCCGCTTTCCGTTCCTCACCGAGGGCGGCTCGACGGAGCAGCTCGACGAGGCGCGAGCGTGGCTCGCCCGGACAGCACAGAGGAGCCTGCCCGTTACGATCGACGACCAGGACTGGTCGTTCGAGGCTCCCTGGGTCGAGGCGCGGGGGGTGGGCGGCCGGAGCGCACGGTCCGGCGTCGCGGAGGATTACCAGGCCTCGCTCCGCCTCGCCGTCCTGCGGCAGGAGAAGCTCGGAGACCGCCTGCTCGGCCGCACGACGCCGCAGATCCTCCTCCTCCACGCGACCGAGGTCGGTGCCGCGCAGTGGGACCGGCTCTTCTCCTGGCTCGAGGAGACCGGCCATCGGTTCGCGACCGCGGACGAGGTGCTGGCCGATCCGGCGTTCGCCGAGCCGCCGCGATTCGTCGCTTCCTTCGGTTGCGGGCTCTGGGACCGGATCGACCACCTGCGCGAGGTCGAGGCCGCGCGGGACGAAATCTTGGCGCTGCTCCACGACCAGGCTGTGGCGTGGAGCCGCGGGGACCTCGACGCGTTCGTGTCGGTCTACGACGACGACGCGACGTTCGTTTCACCGTCAGGTCTCGTCCGGGGAAGGCGCGAGGTCCTCGAGCGTTACCGGAAGCGCTATCCCGACGCCGCCGCGATGGGCTCGCTGACGCTCGAGATCCTCGACGTCCGGCCGACCTGGGGGCGCGAGGTCACCCCCAACGGCGATGCGCTCCCGGGCCGAGTCCACGGCGTCGTCGTCGTGGCGCGCTGGACCCTCGCGTACCCCGAGAAGCCGAAGGCGTCCGGGCTCACGATGCTCGCGCTCGAGAGGACGCGGGACGGCTGGCGGATCGTACGGGACGCGTCGATGTAGCCTCGTTCATTTCGCCGGGATGCGCGAGGCGGCCAGCGCGTCTTCGGCGCGGCCGAATCTTGACCAGCGGTCGGCGAGCGCGCGGGAGAGCGCCGCGCCCGGTCGCAGCTCGGAGAGATCCGGCCTGCGCGACAGCACCCATTCGGCGTCGTCCGCCGCGAACTTCAGAAGGAAGAGCGACTCGATGCTCGAGAATGCGTGCCCGGCGATATCGTCCAGATCTCGGGCCGCTCGTTGGACGTCCTCCCTCCCCGGATCCCGTCCCATCGCGATGCAGGCCCGTAGCGTCGCGACATGGAGGGGCACCGGCACCCCCGTCGTGCGGCTCCGCTCGGCCCGGGTGAGGGCCCCCAACGCGGCCGCGGGATCCGAGACCGGCCGGACAAGACGGGATTCCGCGAGCAGGTAGAGGAGCACCTGCCACGGCCTCTCCATGGGGGTCAAGCGCAGCGCCTCGCGCGCCGCCCCCTCCGGGTCGTTCCGTCGGAACCGGTCGGCCATGCGGACCAGGTGGTCCTCGACGCCGTGATCCGGCCCCCCCTCGTCCTCCGAGACCGATCGGATCTCCGGCGGCAAGCCCGCCAGCCATCCGATGAGGAACCACTCGTACTGGTACATCCGGTGCGACGGGCGGGCGCTCCAGGCGAGGAGCGCCCGGCGGGCTTCTTCGCTCCATCCGAGACGCGCGAGGATCTCCGCCTCGAGCAGGCGGTAGCGCGGCGGCTCGGGCTCCTCGTCGATCACCTGCCGGACGAGAGCCAACGCGGAGAGGAGAGCGGGCTCGCCGGCCTCGCGAGCGGTCTCGATCCGCAGCCGGGCGGCCCAGTAGAGCGCGATCGACCGAAGAATCGGCACCCCCTTCGCATCGGCGGCGGCGGCCTCGAGCGCCGCCGCGCCTCCCGCGGCGTCGCCGGCGCCGGCGAGCTTGGCCGCGCCGGCGAGGGCGGCCATGACCTTTTCCCTCGACCGGCTCCACTCGTCCTCGGAGAGGCCACCGCGTCGTGCCGCCTCGAGGGGCACGCCGTTTTCGAGACTGACGGCGATCCTCGTGTTCCCCGTCAGCTTCACGTCGGCGGTGCTCCCGCTCACCTCGACATCGAAATCGCCGGTCGAGGCGTCGTAGGGGAGGGGCAGATACCAGAGCGCGGTGTCGGCCTCGACGGATGCGCCGGTGAACGGAGGGGCCTGGCCCCGCGGCTGCCGGTTCGTCGACAGCGCGAACAGCACCTCCCGCGGCCCGAGAAGGTTGTTGAACCCGCCGATCAGGAGGATCGGCCTCCGCTTGCCGCCGACGGTGCAGAGCTTCACGCTCTCGATGTACCCGGGGTGGTCGTAGGTGTAGAGCGTGGTCCCGCCTTCCTCGAGGAGCACGAGCCGGCACGGATAGCCGCACGGGTGATACGCCGTCACGGCCAGGAGAGGCGCTTCGCCTCGGGCGAGGGGCCCGAGGGCGAAAAGCCTCCGGGGAACGAGCATCGGGTTGTAGAAGCGATACGGCCGGACGCCGAACAGCTCGCCCTGCTCACGCGCGGTGAGAAGCGGATGTCGCCAGTCGAACGGCAGCCTGACCCGATAAAGCATGGGCGGCACGTTGGAGCCGTCGAACGGTGTGTCCTCTCCGAGGGGCATGGGCTGCTGCGCGACGAACGCATCGGTGGTGAAGATGCCGCGATCCGGGTTCGACGCGATCGCGGTGATCCCGCGCCCGGAGGCGGCGCCTCGAATCGTCGGGCCCCCTCGGGATTGCCAGACGAGCCGGTCGACTTCCCACCCCACGCGGACCGGAGCGATCAGCGCCAGCGCCAGGAGCGCGAGGATCAGGAGCCCGGCCGCCCCGCCGGCGGCGACCCGTCCCTTGCGTCGAGCCGCCGCGAGACGAAGTCCGCGAGCGGCGCCGGCCAGGCGATCCGCCGCGCTGAAGCGGCGGTCGAGCCACTCGAGAGCCCGGCTCGCGTCCCCGGGCCGGTCCTCGGGACGTTTCTCGAGCAGACGAAGGGTCAGGGCGCGCAGCCGCGGCGGGCACGCCGCCAGCTCGACGCGCGCCCGGGGGGGAGGGGCGTCGAGGTGGGCCCGGAACACGTCCGCCTCCGACGTCCCCTGGAACGGCGGCCTGCCCGAGAGCATCTCCCACAGCGTGACCCCGCAGGAGTAGAGGTCGGTCGCCGGACCGAGGTCCCTCTCGCCCAGGATCTGCTCGGGCGAGCAGTATTCGGGGGTCCCCACGAACCGGCCCGTCGCGGTAAGCCCGGTCTCCCGCACGGGGCGCGCGAAGCCGAAGTCGAGGAGGACGATGCGCGGCGGGCCGCCGCCGGCGCTCTCCGCCAGGAAGACGTTGCCCGGCTTGATATCGCGGTGGATCACGCCGGCGTCGTGCGCCACCCCCAGCGCCTCGAGGATGCCGCGCAGGATCCGCTCGGCCTCGTCGGGCGCGAGCCGACCCTCGCGGCGGATTCGCGAAGCGACGCTCTCGCCTCGGAGCAGCTCCGAGACGATGAAGAACAGCCCGTCGCTCTCGCCGATGTCGTGGACGCGGAGGATGCCCGGGTGCTGGAGCGACCTCACGACCCGAAGCTCCCGCCTCAGGCGATCGAGATCCCGGTCGGTGGCCCCCGGGAACAGGACCTTCAGGGCGACGTCCGTCCTCGCGATCCGATCGAAGGCGTGGAAGATCTCCCCGGTGCCGCCGGCGCCCAGCGGCTCGCGGATCTCGTAACGCCCTGCGAAGACCGAGCCCTCGGCGAGGCTTGCGAACCGCAGCACGCGTCCCCGCCGCCGAGGGTCGGCCGGCCGGGCTCGTTCGTGGGGTTCGTCGTCGGCCATGCGCCTGTCGCCTCTGCCCGGCGGGATCCGCGCCGGGGCCCGATCTGCGCCTGACCCTACACGAAATCCGGGATTCGGAGAAGCCGTGCGCGTCGGCGCCGCGGTGAGGTCATCGCGACGCGGGCGGGGCGATGCCGCGCTGGGCCTCGGGGGTCAACTCCTCGCGTCGAGCACCGCTCGGACCTTCCTGGCCAGGACGGCCGGGGAGAACGGCTTCTGGAGGAAGGCTTCGCGCTCCCGCAGCCCTCCGCGCTCGTCGATGAGGTCGTCGGTGTATCCGGAGACGAACAGCACCTTGAGCCCGGCCCGGCGCTCGCGGAGGAGATCGGCCAGCTTCGGGCCGCTCACCTCCGGCATCACGACGTCGGTGACGAGAAGGTCGATCGGGACGCCGCAGCCTTCCGCGGTCGCGATGGCCGCCCACCCGTCGCTGGCCTCGAGCACGTTGTAACCCCGCGCCTGGAGCGCCTTTCGGGCGATACCGCGCACTCCCGCCTCGTCCTCGACCAGGAGGATCGTCTCCCTCCCCTCGAGCACCGCTTCCGCTCCGGCGCCGTCTCTACGGGCCACCGCTTCCGCGTCGGCGGCGGGAAGGAAGATCCTGAAGCAGGTGCCCTCGCCCACGTGGCTGTCGACCTCGACGAGTCCCTCGCTCTGCTTGATGATCCCGAACACCGTCGCGAGCCCGAGCCCCGTCCCCTTGCCCGGCGCCTTCGTGGTGAAGAACGGCTCGAAGATCCGGGCCTTGATCTCCGGCGTCATGCCGCACCCCGTGTCGCTCACGGATATCCGGGTGTAGAGGCCGGGGCGGGCGTCGCAGTGAACCCGGCACTCCTCCTCGCCCAGCTCCACCGTGCGCGTCTCGATGGTCAGCCGGCCGCCGCCCGGCATCGCGTCCCTCGAGTTCACGGCCAGGTTGATCACCACCTGCTCGATCTGGCCGGGATCGACCTTGACGGCCGCCGCGTCGGGAGAGAGGACGGTGGTCAGGACGACGTCTTCGCCGATCAATCGGCGCAGCATCTTGTCGAGGTCGCGCACGACGTCGTTGAGGTCCAGCACTCTGGGCTCGAGCAGCTGCTTCCGGCTGAACGCGAGGAGCTGGCGGGTCAGGGCCGCGGCGCGCTCGCCCGCGTCCCGGATGTCCCCGACGTACCTCGCCTTCGAGTCGTCCGGGGGGAGCATCTGGAGCAGGAGCTCGCTGTAGCCGGTGATCACCGTGAGCAGGTTGTTGAAGTCGTGGGCGACCCCGCCGGCCAGCCGTCCGATCGCCTCCATCTTCTGCGACTGGCGTAGCTGCTCCTCCAGCTCCACACGCGCGGTCACGTCCGACCACGAGCCGACGATCTCGGTGGGACGACCGTCCGCGCCGCGGAGCAGGCGCTTCTCGTCCTGGATCCAGGCGTAGCTCCCGTCCTTCCGCCTGAAGCGGAACTCGAGGACCTGGTGCTCGATGTCGTAGGGAACCGGCTGCGCCGCCAGGACGCGCTCGCGATCGTCGGGATGGAGGTTCGCGTACCACCACGCCTCGTCCACTTCGCCGCGCTCGTAGCCGGTCAGTTGGACCAGGTTCTCGCTGGTCCACTTGAGCCGGAGCTGCCCGCTCTCCTCCGCGAGCGCGTAGATCACCGCCGGGCTCGACGATACGAAGCGGTTGAGCGCCTCCTCGGCGCCCATGCGATCGGTGATGTCCTGCATCGTTCCGCGCAGCCGTTCGGGACGGCCGGCCTCGTCGGTCAGGGCCTGGCCGCTCCCGTGCACCCAGCGGACCTCGGCGCCCGGGGTCAGGACGCGGAAGTCGATTTCGAACGGCTCGTGCGTTTCGAGCGCGCGCTCGTGGATCCGGATGAAGCGGTCGCGATCCTCAGGGTGCACGCGCGCCAGGAAACCCGCGAAATCGAGCGGCGCCGACTGCGGATCGACGTCGATGAGCCGGTACATCTCCGCGGACCACGTCGTGGCGTCCGACCCGACATCCCACTCCCAGCTGCCGATCCGGGCGGTCCGCTGAGCTTCCTCGAGCTGTGCGTCGCGCCTTCGGAGCTCGAACTCGGTTCGCTTGCGGGTGGTGACGTCGTGAAGGAACCCGTGCCAGAGGATGCCACCATCGGGCTCGGGCTCCGGCGCGGCGCGTCCCTCGGCCCAGACCTCGCCTCTTCGGGGGTGCCGAACGCGGAACTCTTCCTGCCACGGCGACAGCGTGCGCCCCGACTGCTGGATCGAACCCAAGACCCGCAAAAGGTCGTCCGGGTGGATGGCCGCAAACGCCGAAGCCGCGTCGTCGACCAGCCCCTCCGTGGCGATCCCGAAGATCTCCGCGAAGGACGGGGCGGCGTACGGGAAATGGAACGAGCCGTCCGGCCGCATCCGGAACGCGTAGACGGCTCCGGGAACCGTGGCCGCGAGCTTGGAAAGCCGCGCCTCCAGCTCGAGTCGGGCCGCGATGGCGGTCTCGGCCTCCTTCCGCCGGGTGATGTCCCGATCGCTTCCGCGGTACCCCTGGAACTGCCCGTGCGGCCCGAACACCGGGACGCCGCTCGTCTCGAGGACGACCCGCCGGCCGTTCCGGTGCAGGTTGACGTTCTCGAGGCCCGCGAAGGGCCGCTGCTCGGCCGCGATGGTCCCGAAGATCTCACCCACCCGACGAGCCTCGTCCTCGGGCATGAGATCAAACGGGGTGCGTCCGACGACCTCCTCGGGCTCGTAACCCAGGAAATCCTTGACCTTCGGGCTGACGTACGTGTAGGTCCCGCCGGCGTCCACCTCCCAGATCCAATCGAACGTGGTCTCGACCAGGGAACGGTACCGCCTCTCGCTCCGAGCCAGATCCTCCTGGCCCTGGCGATGGGCGACGATGCTGGCGAGCTGGTCGGCCACCCGCTCGAAGTGCGCGATGCGCTCCTGGGAGAACCGGTCCTTGCGGCGGTCGTTGAACTGGAGCAGCCCATGCACGGTCTCGCCGGTGCGGATCGCGACGAGCGCCACCGACTCGTACCCCTCGCCGTTGCAGCGGTTGCGGGTGCGCGCCTGCCGGTCGGCGTCCGTCGTGCTGGCCAGAAGCTCCGTGGTGCCGTTGGACCAGAAGCTGCCCCTACCGGTGAAGAAGGGCTTCTCCGGGTTGAACCGTCCGCACAGGACGTTCCCGCACATGCACTCCAGCACGGGATTGCCCTGGACGTCCCGAACCGGCTCGCCCTGGGGATCTCGGACGCAGAGCGAGTTCTCGGCGTGGATGAAGTCCGGCGGGAACCCCCGGGCCTCGATGTACGGGAAATCGTCTCCTTCCCGAATTCGGATTCCGACCGCCTCGCAGCCGGACCAGTCCCTGAGCAGCAGGGTCACGTCCCGCATGAGGTCTCGAAGGCCCGTCGTGGTGTTCGAAATCTGCAACAGGCGCATGGAGATCCCGCGCTCGACCTCCAGCTGCTTGCGCTCGGTGATGTCACGGCAGAAGCAGACGACGCGCCCGCCGCCGAGGTCCATCGACGTCGCGCTGACCTCGACGTCGAGGATGCGTCCGTCCTTGCGGCGGTGCCGCGACTCGAACCGGTGCGAGCCACGGCGAGTGATCTCCAGGATGTGCGCCATGACTTCCGCCGCCGACTCGACGGCCTCGACGTCGGGGATCCCCATCCCGAGGATCTCGTCCCGCGTGTACCCCGTCATGGCGCAGAACGCGTCGTTGACGTCGAGGAACCTCCCCTGGGGGTCGGCGACCCAGAACCCGTCCATGGTCGTCCGCAGCATGGTGCGAAGGTGCTGCTCGCTCTGGGCAAGGTTCCGCTCGGCTTGATTGCTTTCGGTGACGTCGCGCCAGGTCGAGGCGAAGTAATCCCGACCGCGGAGGCGGACGACGTGCTTCGAAATCTCCGTGTCCCGCAGGACCCCGTCCTTCCGCCGATGGGTGTTCACGAAGTGAGCTTCGCCGGCGCGCAGGACGTTTCGGATCCGCGCCGAGACCTCGCCCTCGTCGAGAACGCCTTGGATGTCGAGGAGGGTCAGCCGTCCGAATTCCTCCCGGGTGTAGCCCAGCTCCGCGCAAGCGGCATCGTTGAATTCCACGAATCGCAGGGTCTCGGCGTCGATGAGGACGATCCCTTCGGCCGCCTGGTTGACGATGGCGCCGTAGACCTCTTCGCGATCCCGAAGCGCGCTCTCCGCCGCCTTGCGCTGGGAGATGTCCCGGCAGACGCAGAACACGAGCTTGTCGTCTCCGAAAACCGCCCCGTTCGTGCTGATCTCGACGTCGAGGAGGGTCCCGTCCTTTCGGCGATGGCGGGTCTCGAAGTGGGCCCCGGCAGCATCGACGAGGCGGATCATCTCCAGCAGCTCGGGTCGGGTCCACTGCGTGTCCCAGTCCCACACGTGAAGATCCAGGGCTTCCTCGGCCGAGTACCCCAGCATCTCGACGAACTTACGGTTCGCGTCGTGGACCCGGCCGTTCTGATCGAGGACGACGATGCCGTCCCTGGACTGATCGATCAGGATCCGGCGCCGAACCGCCTCGAGCGCGGCCGCATCGCCGGCTTGCGGGCCGGAAGGATCCAGCCGGGTCGGGGCGGGGGAGGCCGGTGTGTCGGTCAACGTGCGATTCATGGGTCCCTCCGGAAGTCAGCGGAGAGGGAGGATGGCGCGCCGCGAGCAGGGCTCACGATGCCTGCCGTCCCTGGAAACACGCTCGTGCGTCACGCGTCTCCATCCCGTCACCGCCGCATGCCGGCGGGACACCCTGAATCCTGTCGTCGATCGATCTCCATCTGTTGGAATCAGAATCTCGGCGCCGGGTGAAACATAAACTCTTGAAATTCAAAAAACTACTCGGGACCGACTTTCTCTCTCCGAGCGCACCCCACAACCTCGCGGCCACCGTGGGTGGATTCCGGTGTAACCTCCGTCCCCCACGTAGCAGGACGTCACGATGCCCCAGACCAACGGACCCTCGGGATCTCGAGCGCGACCCCCCGGCGCCCCCCTGCCTGGAACCCGCGGCTGGGCCGCCGTCTGCCTTTTGACCCTGGCGTTCGCCGCCCTGGCTTACGGCTGCGTCCTCTGGTGGCCGAGAACCGTGGACGACGCGTTCATCGTGTTCCGCTACGCGAAGAACCTCGCCGACGGCGCCGGACCGACCTTCAACCCCGGAGAGCGCGTCGAGGGTTACAGCTGCCCCGCGTGGATGCTCCTCTTGGCAGGCGCCGTTGGCGCCGGCTTCGATCCCGTGGCAGCGTCCAAGGCGCTCGGCTGCGCTTCGGCCGCGTTGCTCCTTCTCGCGCTCTACCGGTCGCTCCTCGGGGCCGGCGCGCTCGATTGGGGGGCCGCGACGGCCGCGATCCTGCTCGGCTCGAGCTTCGTGCTCCAGCTCTGGACGGTCGCGGGGCTCGAGACGGTGGCCTACGCGCTGCTGCTGTTCGCCGGTCTCGCCGGTCTCTCCCGCGCGGCCCCGTCCCGACGGCAGCTCGCCTGGACCTCCCTCGCGCTCGTGGCCGCCGCACTGACCCGTCCCGAAGGGCTCGCGTTCTGGGCCCTGGGCTTCCTTTCGGTCGCGCTTTCGAGGGAGGAGGGCCGGTGGCGCGCCCTGTCGGCCTACGCGCTTCCCGGGGGGTTGCTCATCGCGCATTTCGCGTGGAGGCTCGCGTACTACGGCGCGCCGTTTCCCAACACCTACGACGTCAAGACGGGCGGCGGGATCCGGATGTGGGTGCAAGGGCTCCACGGTCTGTCCCTCTTCGTGCGGAACCCGGCTCACCTCGGGTGGATCCTGTGCGCCGCGATGGGGGCCGTCGTGGGGATCGCGGATCGCGCAAGCCGCCGGGCCGCCGTGGTGATGGGCGGAGCGGTCGTCGCGCAGCTCCTCTACGTCGTGGCCGTGGGGGACGACAGCCTGAGGGTCCACCGCTTCTACGTCCCGGTCCTCGCTCCGATGGCCTTCCTCGTCGGGCTCCTGTTCGTCCGGAACGGGACCGAGCGGGGGAGGGCGCTGGCCCTTCGCGGCTTGGGCGCGCTCGCCGTGACGCTCACCGCGTCGGTCTCGGTGCGAGCCATGCGCCAGGAGCTCGTCCCGGCTCTTCACGAGGGGATGCTGGTCTACCAGGAGGGGAACGTCCGGCTGGGTCGCTATCTCGCCCGGACGCAGGATCCCGGCACCTGGATCGCCGTCGCGTCCGCGGGAGCGATCCCGTACTACTCGGGCCTTCCGGCGATCGACATGTACGGGCTGAACGACCGACACATCGCGCGAACGCCGTTCCCCGAAAGGACGACCGGCGTGCTCATGAAGTGGGACAATGCCTACGTGCTCTCCCGGCGCCCCCGACTGATCGTGCCCAATCGTGGATACTTCGAGGCAGGTAATCGCACGGGGGATCTCGTGGCGCAGCGGCCCGAGATCCTCGCCTCGGCGCCGATGGATCGGGACCTCCTGGAACGTCTCCGCGCCGACGGCGGCTATGGCCTGCGCCCGATCCGCTTCGAGGACGGCTCGGTCTTCTGGGTCTACGAACTCAAGGGGCGCC
>JAIQFR010000021.1 GCA_020073205.1 Terriglobia bacterium | reverse complement strand
CGGGCCGTTTTGATTTGATCGACGTTGAACAGCCCCTCCGGCTTCGAATGCTTTGCCAGGGCAACCTCCAGCGATGCATAGTCGGCCGTGCGGTGATGGTCCAGGTTGTTCGTTCCAACAATCTGCCGCATGAATTTCTGAAGCAGATAATTCTCTTCGTTGGTGAGTCGAGGAGAACCCAGGGCTTCGACGACCTCGACGGCCGTCGCGTAGCGGCCGAACGGCGCGGAGACTTGAACCCCTTGCACGTGCGGTGCCAGAGCCCGAACGGTCTCCTGCGCGATGGCGATTCCCTCCGCCCTGGCTTTCTCCTGAGTATCGGCCCCGCGCATTCGCTCCAGAACGGCCTCGGGTACCCGCACTCCCGGTACCTCGTTGTTCATGAACTCGGCATTCCGGTAGGACGCGAGCGGCCACACGCCGGCGATCAGCGGAATGCGGACGTGCCGAATCCGCTCGAGAAACGCGAGGAGCTCTCCGACCTCGAATACCGGCTGGGTGACGACGAAGTCGGCGCCCGCGTCCACCTTCCACTCGAATCGCGAGATCTCCCTCGGGATGTCCACCGCTCCAGGATTGAGCCCGACGCCGGTGAGGAACGACGTGGGTTCCCCGATCGGGTTCCCACCGACATCCATCCCCATGTTGAGTCGGTGGACCATGTTCACGAGTCCGATGCTGTCCACGTCGAACACGGCCGTCGCGTCGGGGTAATCGCCGAGCTTCGGCGGGTCCCCCGTGATCACCAGGAGATTCCTGAGGCCCAGGGCGTGGGCCCCGAGGAGGTCCGACTGCATTCCGAGGAGGTTCCTGTCGCGGCAGCAGTAGTGGATCAGCGTCTCGATCCCGATCTCCCGCTCGAGCCGGACGGCCATCGCCATTGGGCTCATTCGAGCGGTGGCCCGGGGACCGTCGGGGATGTTGATCGCGTCCGCGCCGTGGTCGCGAAGGAGGCGCGCCCCGTCGAGATTCTTCGCCAGTTCGTGGCCACGGGGCGGCAGCATCTCGACGCTCACCACGAAGCGCCCTTCCGCGAGCGCCGCTCCGAGGCGCGAGCGGCTCGCGATCGGCGGAGGAG
Source organism: Terriglobia bacterium (assembly GCA_020073205.1). Classification (NCBI taxonomy): domain Bacteria; kingdom Pseudomonadati; phylum Acidobacteriota; class Terriglobia; species Terriglobia bacterium. The sequence continues at coordinate 49,416 of JAIQFR010000021.1, read as the reverse complement.
CTGCGGCGACTTTCACGGCCGCGGCGGCGCGAGGGGCCGCCGCGATCCTCCGCGGCGCCAGCGCGCGCACCGCTCTCCGGATCTGCTTGAGGTGCTCCGGCGTGGTACCGCAGCATCCGCCGACGATCCGCGCGCCCGCCCCGATGAAGCGGCCCGCGTAGCTCCCCATGTACTCCGGACTGCAGAGGTAGAAGTTTCGGTCCTCGACGACCCGGGGCTTACCGGCGTTCGGCTGTGCGACGATCGGTAACGTCACCGCGGACGCGAGGCGCTCGACCGCGTCGAGCATCGCTCCCGGGCCGACGGAGCAATTGACGCCCACCGCGTCCACCGGCAGCGCCGCGAGGGCGGCGCCGAAAATCTCGGGGCTCACACCCTCGAGGCTGTTCCCGTCGTCCTGCAGCGTCATCTGAACGACGATCGGCAGGTCGGAGACGCTGCGCACCCCGCGCACCGCCGCCTCGGCTTCCGCGAGATCGTAAAAAGTCTCCAAGGAAAACAGGTCGACGCCACCCTCCGCTAGGGCAGCGGCTTGCTCGGCGAACAGCGCCGCCGCCTCCGCGGTGGACGTCGGTCCCCAGGGCTCGATCCTGAGCCCCAGCGGGCCGATCGCACCGGCGACGAAACCGTCGGCGCCGGCGACCTTCCTCGCGAGCTGGGCGCCGGCGGAGTTGATCTCCGCCACGCGGTCGGCGAGGCCGTGCTTCGTCAGCTTCACCCGATTGGCGCCGAACGTGTTGGTCTCGATGACGTCCACTCCGACCGCGAGATACTCCTGGTGGACCTCCTCGACGACGAACGGGGCGGAGAGGTTCAGCTCGTCGAAGCATCGGTTCAGCGTGATTCCGCGGTCGTAGAGGCGGGTTCCCATCGCGCCGTCGAAGACCACGACGCGCTCGGACAGGAGGCGCCTGAAGTCGCGGCTCGCCATGAGCTCCTCGATGTTCTTATAGTCGCTGGCGGCGGCGGGAGTCAAACCCGGGCGAGAAAACGACATGGGGCCGCCGAGGGTTCGGCGGCCCCTGCTCGATGCGAGAAGCGCGGGAACGGAGCGACAGGCTACTCGAGGACGCGGATCACCACCCTGCGGTTCTGCGCCCGCCCCTGTTTGGTCTTGTTGTCGGCCACCGGCTTCGACTTTCCGTACGAGATCACGCTCATCGCGTGGAGCGGCAGGCCGTCCTTCTCGTTCAGGTAGGTCATCACGGCCTTGGCCCGCTTCTCGCCGAGCTGCATGTTGTAATCGTCGCTGCCGATGTTGTCGGTGTGTCCCTCGATCTCGAGGTAGACCGTCTTGTCCATGGACTTGACCTTCGCGGAGAGGTCGTCGAGGTCCATCGCCGCCTCGGACGGGACCGCATCCTGGTCGAACGAGAACTTGACCCGGTCGTCGGACAGCGTCACCGTCCAGAGGACCTTGCCCCTCGCCAGCTTCTCGGCGTCCTGAGCCTTGTTCATCGCGGCGGAACCGATCTCCACCGCCTTTTCCGCCGTTCCCTTGACCTCGGAGATTCGGGTGTCGGTCTCCTTGCGGAGGTCGCCGACTCGCCGCTCGTTCTGCTCGACGCCGCTCTCCACGCCTTTCATGCGGGTGTCGGTCTGCTCCTGGTCCTTCCGGTAGACCTTCTTGGTCACGCAGCCCACCGAGACTGCGAGGACCCCGATGGCCAATAGGGCCACAACCGTCGTCGTTCGCTTGCGCATAGCCTGCTCTCCTTGAGTGCTCCCCGTCCTGCCTGCCGTTGGCGACGCCGGTCGGGGAGTCCGGGTGCCTTCTCGAAGCATCCTCGTCGAGCCCAGGGGGCTTCGACGTTCCGTAACTGTATTCCGGTCGTTACGAGACTGCAACAGCCCCCTCCGACCAGTAGCTTTCAATCGTCGTGCCACGCATGAGAGCCGAGAAGTGGCTGAAAATAGGGCTTTTTCTCAGCGGGAGCACGTGTAAGAATGACGCGACCGAGGAACGAATTGCCTGGCTTGAGCACCCGTGGACGCCATCGGACCCGGCTGGATCGTCCGGTTCAGGGCGTGGCGTAGTACCCGGTCCGAGTGTGAACCTGGTATCGGCTCTTCCGGGTCACCAGCTGGATCCGGCGATAGGAGCCGTTCCACAGCGTCCGGCTGGGAACGTAACCGATCAGGTACTGGTGGCGTAGCTCTTCGTCGATGCGGACGACCGCCTCTTTGAGCTCGTCGGGATCGTGGACCGCGAAGAGCGAGCCGCCGGTCTCGTCGGAGAAGCGGGTGAGGACGCTGAAGTTGGTGGCCAACTCCTCTTTCATCGGCAGGAGATCTCGCGGCAGCGAGGAGAACCCCACCGTATAGATCGGAACGCTGGCTCGCCGCGCCAATTCGATCGCCTGGTCGAGGCTCGTTCGACTGGCGTTGTCCACGCCGTCGGTGATCAGGAGGATCGCCTTGCGCCCGTCGGTTCCCGCCTGAACGAGCCCCGGCGCCGCGGCCACCGCGTCGTTGAGCGCGGTCTGGCCGTATCCAGTCTGCACCATGAGCCTCTGCAGGAAGCGCTCGCGGTCGTTGGTGAACTCGGTGATCCAGGCGACTTGCTCGTCGGCGAATGCGATCAGCGCGAACCGGTCCTGCGGCCTGAGTCCGTCCAGGAAGTAGCGTATCGCCTCCTTGGCCGCATCCAGCTTGCCGCTGATCCTCATGCTCCCCGAAACATCCAGCATGAACGCGATGGAAACCGGCGCGTCGGATTCCACCGAGACGAACTGGATCTTCTGGGGGATGTAGTCTTCCATCAACTGGAAGTCATTCGCGGTGAGCCCCTCGATGACCCGCCCTTTACGGTCCTCGACTTTGGTCGGCAGCAGCACGAGACGGATCTTCTCCACCTCGACGTAGCCGCTCAGCACGGGATCGGTGCTCGATGCGCCCGCGGTAGAGGCCGCAGCCGTCGCGAGGGCAACTTCCCCTCCTCCGGCGGAAGCGTCCGGTGCCTGGCCCGCAAGGGCCAAGCTCATTCCCCAGAGAAAAGTGAGCGCCGTCGTTGCGATCGTCCTGACGTTGCGTGTTCGAAACACAGAGTTCTTCCTCGGGCCCCCGCGATCCAATTTGCAATTCCGAGGCCAAGACGTCAAGTGACCCCAGACGCTCAGATCATGAACGACCCTGAAAGGTAACCATCGCCGTCGAATCGTCCTCGGAACGGGACACGCCGCCAACCGCCGCCCGGCACCGTCGGTCCCCGTAGCTCGAGCGCCCCGTCTTCGCCGGACCGCGCCTCGAGCCCGGAGACGAGCCGCCCCACGGTTCCCGCCCGGAGCCCGTCGGGCTGGCCCACGGCGACGAGCCCGCCGGCCTCTGGGAACGCGAGCCCCTCGAGAAACGGAACCCCCAGGTGGAGAAGGAATAGACATTCCGCGACCGGAAGCGGCTCGCCCAGAGACACGAGACCGGTCAGGCGGCCGCCGAGGGCCTCGCGGATCCGGCGTATCACCAGCAGATCGGCGACGCGCCAACCCCAGGTCGTCGCCGACGGGAGCCGTCCCGCCAGGAGTTCCGCCTCGGACCGCCTCTCCCCTTGCCGGAGCGCGAATCGCAAGAGCCGCTTGCCTAGCCAGCTCGTCGCCCCGGTGGCCAGCTCGAGGTGGGTCCGAAGCGCCCCGGCGAGCGAGCGTGGCAGGACGGCCAGCTGCGGTCGGACGCCAGCCAAAGCCGCCCCCATTCCATCCGCACGGGAAACGTGCGCGAGCTTGGCACCGCGCGCGAGGCACGCGAGAGACAGGGCGAGATGGGTGGCGCTCTGCGCCGAAATGGACGAGAGCACGGTTGCGCCTCGTTCGATGCGAAGAGCGGCGGCGACCGAATCGGCCGCCGCCAGGACGTTCGCGTGGGTAAGGGGGATCCCGGCGAGTCCGCCGTGGAGCAACATCGCGGGCGCTCCAGCTCCCTCCTCCGCCGGCCGAGTCAGGAGGTCCGGCGACCGTTCCAGCGCATTGGCGCCGACCGCCCGTGCTCCGGCGACCGTCAGGGCCGCCGCCCGATCTTCTCCGGCCTCGCGAAACAGCAGGACGAGGTCGAGCGCCGGTAAGTCCGGCCGGATCGAGAGGATCCGGTCGAGGAGCGTCTCGTCGGAAACCAGGATTTGGCGCGCCGACGTGTCCCTGAGGACATCGAGGAGCCCGTTCCCGGCGTCACCGGGCTCGAGCGGCACCAAGGTCGCCCCAGCGCGGATCACGGCGAGGAAGCCGAGGAGCAACTCCTCGCCCACGTCCGTGAGGACCGCCACGCGAGAGCCGGGCTCGAGCCCGTAGGTCACGAGCGCGGCCGCCAGCTCGAGCGACCCGCGGTCCAGGTCGGCGGCCGAGACGTCGCGCCGGCCCGGGTCGTCCCGGACGAGCGCTGGACCCGGGTGGTCGCGAAACGCGGCCGCAGCGAAGTCGACGAGCGATCGGGAAGACATGTCGGAACGAGGAGCACCGCCGTCTTCGGGCGCGCCGGCGAGGTCACCTGCGCGTCCCGCGAACGGCATCACGGAATCAGAATCGCCATGTGAAGCTCGCGCCGATGAGGTGGACGAAGGATTCGTACTTGCCGTCGATGACTCCATCCACCGTTTGATACGGGTTCTCGCTCGGCTTGTGGGCCGGGGCGCCCTTGGCGTCCCGGGTCTGGAAGAAGAGCGGCATGTAATAGACGTCGGCGTTCCAGTGCTTGCCGCAGTAACCGTAACCGAGCGTCACCGACTTGCGGTCGCCATCCGGGATCGAGGGACGCAGGGTCTCGTCGGGAATCGGGTTCTGGTCCCATACAGCACCGAATCGAAGCTCATGCGGGCCCGCGATCTTCCACGCCGCGCCGAACCTGGCGGCAACCGTGTTCTTCCAGCTCTCGGCCTGGTCGATATCCGCAACGACCGGGATCGGGCCGGCGGGCCCGGGAACGCTCGTGTTCTTTTCGAAGTTCACCGCCAGCTTGTCGAACGTCGACCACTGGGCCCAGCTCAGATCGAACTCGAATGCCCAATTCGGCACCCCGGTCCACGCGAAGCCGGCCGCGGCCTCCGCAGGGAGATCGAGCGTGGCCGTGCCGGGACCGTTCGGGAACAGCGCCGCCAGCAGGGGGTTGATTCCGGAGAATTTCACGTTTCCGTCGATCTTGGGGGATAGCGCCGCTCGGTACGTGAACCCAAAGGACCACTTGGGGTCCTTGGCGTGAACCGCCAGGTTCCATCCGAACGCGTTGCCATCGCCGCTGAGATTCGATCTTCCCACCACCGTCCCGGGTTCCTGGCTGAGCAGGGCGCTCTGATCCACGTCTCGCGAGAACTCTCTGATGTCCGCAAGCATGTAATCCGCGCCGATGGCTAGCGACCACCGATCATCGAAGGCGTAGGCGAAGTTCGGGTTGACGACGAACGTCATCAGGTCGGCCTTGCGGCTGGAGAAGACGACGGGGCGATCCTTCCACTCGGTAACGAGACCGAACGGGGTCGTCACGCCGACTCCCCACGCCATCTTGCCGTTGATCTTCTGAGTGAAATAGAAGCTCGCTGGAAAGGCGTTGTTCTGCTCGGAGTCGAACCGGGTCGGCGAAATCACCGCGTAAGGCGCGTTGTACGTGGGATCCGTAGAGGTGAACTTCGTGTCCTTTCCGATCGTGATCAGGCTCAGGCCGAACTGGACCTGCATCCCGTCGAAGCGGGTCAGGGCAGCGGGGTTGTACCAGTTGGCCGCCGCATCGTCCGCGCGGGCGACCCACGCCCCCGCCTGGCCGGAGGCCTTGGCGCTTTGCTCGTAGATGCTGAAGCCGGAGGCCATCGCGGGAAGCACGCCCGCGAGGATCAGCGCCGTCCCGAGGATCCACGGTGTCCCACGTCTCATGTTTGCCCCCTTGATATTGGGTCCGCATCCGGGCCCCACGGCACGCGCCGCAGCAATGGGCGCCGGAAACCGGGCACAAACGGCTGGCAGGATAACATGGCCCCGATCCACGCCCCGCCGCTTTCTGCATCGATGCAGCACGAAAGACGCCCCGACGGGCCCACTCCACGAGAGCACCTTGACTCTACCCCCGGTTCCCCATATAAAGACGTCTTTCTGGTACCGGGCCGTCGAGGAGGTCCCGCCGCGAGGCTTGTGCGACCGTCGGGGCCGAACGGAGGCGATCACTCATGTCGTGGAAGCGGTCGATTGCGATGTCGGGCCTGCTCGTGGCCCTCGCCGTGCTCGGATCCGTGGCGTTGGCGGACGAAACCCCGGGAACCGAGCCGAAGCCCGAGGGAGGCGAGAAGCCTGCCCAGGCAACTCCTCCGGCGGCGCCGGCCCCGGCGGCCCACTGGTGGGGCGACCGCTTCTCCCTCTACATCGAGGCGAACACCGGCGGGGCCTCGAGTTCGCGCAAGATCGATTCGTCGATCACGACGTCCGCGGCCATCCTCGCGACGAACAATCTGGATCTGGGGAGTCTGGATTACGGCCGCCTCGCCATCGGATGGAAGCTCCCCGCGGAGAAGGGGATGTTCCAGCTGGTCTGGAGCGGCTACCGCGAGACCCGCTACACGTTCAACGCCGTGGGATACGAGGCGGATGCACTGGCTCGGATCGGAGGGCAAATCAATCCGAGCAGTGTCCCCATCGGCTCGCCGGTGGCCTGGTGGCAGGTGCAGGTGAAGAACGGCCATCTCCTGGCGCACCAGGGCATCCCGATCCTGGAAGCGGACGGGACGATCTCCTACGAGAACGACAACCCCGACCTCAACACGTCCCTGTCGACGGAGGTCGCCGACGACCTGCAGAATCGAGTGCAGACCCTGGACTTTCTCTTCCAGCGGGAATTCGGCGGACGCGTGTTCCGGGGCCGCTGGTCATCCGGCTTGCGGTATTTCACGTACAAGGGTACGGTCCCGGCCACGGCCTGGCTCAACAACGCGGATTTCGGCGGGGTCGGGTACACCGACGGCACGTTCATCCGCCTCCTTCCGATCGCCGAGAGCGCGTCGGGCGTGGGCCCGACGGGATCGCTGGAGGCCCAGTACCGCCTCTTCCGCGCGCGCGTCGTGTTCTTCGCGCAGGCCCGCCTGGCGTTCGTCTACCAGAGTCTCGACGCGGACACCGGAGACTTCTTCACCCTCGCGCAGGACCCCACCGCCGGGAGGATGTATCCCGTCCCCTCCAGGCTCAAGCAGAGCCGCACCAAGACCTCGTGGCAGGTCGCGGGTGAGGCAGGCGTCCGGGTGCGGATCCTCGAAGGCGTGCAGTTCGAAGCCGCGGCCGGGCAGAACTCGTTCCAGGATTGCATCCTGCTGCCGACCCAGCTTCTGATCCCGACCACGTACACTGCGGCCCCCTTCGGGACGTCCGCGCTGTACAACACCCGGGATTTCCTCGTCAGCGTCTGGCGCGCCGGCTTCAGCTTCCAGTTCTAGCGGCCCGGGAGCGGTGTATCATGGCCGTCCCGCCGTCCGGCGGGTTTCGACGAGGGATGTGCCGTGCGCCGCCGGTTTCGTCCGACGCTCCTCCTCCTGCTCCTCGCGGCGTGCGTACCGGCTCGCGCGTTCGCGACCGAAGCGGACATCGGCGAGATCCTCCGGTTCGCAGCCGAGGTCGCGCAGAAGGGCGACTGGCGCGAGGCCCGCTACCGGTGGGAACAGGCGGCCAAGATCGAGCCCGACAACCCCCACGTCCTGAACAACCTCGCGGTCGCGCACGAGGTCCTCGGCGACGGGGACGAGGCGAAGCGGCTCTACGAACGGGCGATCACGCTCGGCGGCGGCGACTCGCGGATCGAAGACAACGCCACGCGCGCCGCGTTGTTCCGACGCACCGCCAAGGGCCCGGACGCCGGCAAAGATGGCGGGGCCCAGTCGCCCGTCCAGGACGCCCAGCCCCGTCGCAGCCGCCGCGGGGGGATTCGCGTGCCGGTGAAGCTGCCGCTCCCCGCCCGGCTCGATCTTTCCGGGGAGAAGAGCCTCTTGGTGGCGGGATTCCTCAGCAATGAAACGGACCTCCTGGACACGGGACGGGAGATCGTTCGTTTCCTGCGCGCCGAGTTCCACAAGCATACCGCGCTCAAGGTCCGCGACGTCACGCCGCCTCCGGCGGTGCCGGAGCAGACGGTCGAGGACCTGGTGGCGAACTCCGAGTTCTGGAAGCACCTCGGACGGGAATACGAGGCCGACCTGGTGCTCTCGGGCGTGGTGCGGTACGGGCGGCGCGACGCCTCGGGGTTCGGCGACGTCGACTCGGTCAGCCCGGTGACCGGCCAGAAGGTGCGCCAGACCCAGTTCATCGAGCAGGAGCAGTTCACCTTCGAGATCGAGGTCTTCTTCTTCGACGGCGCGACGGGCAGCCTCCTGTTCCGCGACCGTTTCCAGAGGAGCGCCATCTACAAGGGGCTGGCGAACGACCCGATCACGGCTTTCTACGAGCTCAGCGAGACGATCGCCGGCGATGTGCTCGCCGTGGTCTCGGCCAGGACGCGGGAAGACGTCCGGGTGATCTTCAAGAGCTAGGGGCCGAACCCGTTTGTCACGGGGGCACGGCGGCAGGATAATGGCCGCTCGCGGGAGATGTCCATGAACACCTCGCTCCGCTGCGCCGTCGTCCTCCTCGTCGCTTCCGGCCTGGCGCTCGTCCCCGCCGAGGCGCAGTTCGGACAGAACAAGATCGCCTACGACCGGTTCGACTGGAAGACCTATTCGTCGCCCCACTTCGACGTTTACTACTACGGGACCGAGGCGGAGCTCCTTCAGGACGTCGTCTCGTACGCCGAGAGCGCCTACCTCAAGATCAGCAAGGACTTGGACCATGAGCTGAAGGTGCGGATTCCCCTGGTGATCTACAAGACCCACGCCGAGTTCGAGCAGACCAACATCACCATGGAGGATCTGCCGGAGGCGGTGGGAGCGTTCGCCGAGCCGATGCAGAACCGGATGGTCGTTCCGATCGACGAGCCGCCCGACCGTCTCTACGCCGTCATTGCCCACGAGCTGACCCACATCTTCCAATACTCGATCTTCTTCGAGGGATACCTCGGGCGCGCCCTCCGCTCCAATCCGCCGGCCTGGATCATGGAAGGAATGGCCTCGTACCTGGGACAGGACGAGGACAACTTCGACCGGATGGTCATCCGCGACGCGGTGGTGAACAACATCCTTCCCCCGGTGCAGGACCTCGTCTACCCCTCGTTCCTGGCCTACCGGTACGGGCACGCCGTGTTCGACTTCATCGAGAAGGAATTCGGGAAGGAGGGGCTCCGGAGCTTCATCTACGAGTACCGCAAGGTTCTTCTCACCAACAACCTGGAGAAGGCGGTCAAGGAAGCGTTCGGCTGCGACATGCCCGAGTTCAATCGCAGGTTCAACCGGTACCTTCGCAAGAAGTACTTCCCGGTCCTCCTGGACAAGAAGGCGCCGGAGGATTACGGCAAGGAGATCGGCCTCAAGAAGGAAGGGGTGTTCACCTTCTCACCCACGCTCTCGCCATCCGGCGAGCTGGTCTCGGCGCTCGCGACGCCGAAGATGGACCTGGACCTCATCGTCCTCTCCGCGGAGGACGGATCCCTCATCAGGAACCTGACGAAGGGGTGGACCAATCGCTACCAGTACCTGGTCGCGGAGGCGTTCAGCGGCCGGCGCGACCTCTCCTGGTCGCCCGCGAGCGACCAGATCGCCGTGTTCGCGCGGAAGGAGAACGCCCGCCCGCTCCTCCTGTTCGACGGGCTCACCGGCAGGCTGACCCGGATGATCCGTCTCCCGGGGATCGCGCAGTGCAAGAGCCCCGTGTTTTCCCCGGACGGCAAGCGGGTCGCCTTCGAGGGGAACAAGGACGGGGTCGTGGACCTGTTCGAGATGGACATCGCCACCGGGTCGATCCGGAACCTCACGCAGGACGAGTTCTTCGACGCGAATCCCTGGTACGCCGCCGACGGAAAGACGCTCGTTTACAACCGACGGATCGGGAGCTACTGGAAGGTGTTCTCCGTCGACCTCGAGGACCCGTCGAGGAAGACCCAACTCACCTTCGGTCCGTCCAGCGACCTCCAGCCTGCCTACTCGCGGGACGGCAAGACCCTGTTCTATTCTTCGGACCGCGGTCCCGGCGGGATCTTCAATATCTACGCTCTCGACCTCTCGTCGGGTGAGATCCGCCAGTACACCGATGTGGTGGGCGGCTGCTTCTCGCCGGTGGAGATGGCGGAGAGGAACGGCGAGCCGTACCTCGTGTTCACCGCGTTCTTCGAGGGCACGTTCCGCCTGTTCCGGATGCCTCTCAAACAGCCCGAGGCCCGTTTGGCCCCCGCGGCCGCGGGAGAGGCCGCGCCGGAGATCCACCCCTTCGAGCCTCCGCTGGCCCTAACGCTCGACGCGGGAAAGATCGGCCCCTACCGGCACCACTGGGAGGTGGAGGCCCCCTACATCAGCGTCGGCGTCGCCGACAACGGGACGATCCTCTCGAACGCCGCGGTCCAGTTCTCCGACCTCCTCGGGGACCAACGGTTCAGCATCCAGGCGTCCAGCGTCTCCAGCTACTCGAACACCGAGGTGATGTACATGAACCTCCGGCACCGCCTGCGCTGGGGCGCTGCGATCTACGACTTCCGGGATTATTACGCGCAGGTGTCCTCGAGCGGTTTCACCTCCCGCCAGGATCAGGTCCAGAGGACGACGGGCGCGACGTTCTTCGTGCAGTATCCGATGAGCCGGCACTACCGGGTGGAGGGCTCCGTCGGGTACCTCGACCGCTCACAGGACTACATCCTCGGCATCAGCGGTGTCGACCCCAACACCGGGCTCGCGGTCCTGGATACCGTCAACATCAAGGACCGGTTCGCACTCTTCTCCACGTCGCTGACCGGCGACACCACGCGATACCAGGAGTGGGGGCCGTTCCAGGGGAAGCGGTTCGACGTCGGCGTCACGTACGGCGCCGACGCGGGTGGCACGATCCCCGGGAACCTCGTCGAGTACTCGCTGGATTTTCGCGCGTACAAGCAGCTGACACGCCGGTCGCTCCTGGCGTTGAGGATCGCGGGGGTCGACAGCGCGGGGGGCCGCCCCACCTACTATGCCCTCGGCGGGATCAACCAGCTCCGCGGGTACAACTTCCGGGACTTCTTCGGGACCCGGGTCGCGTGGAGCAATCTCGAGCTGCGCTTCCCACTCGTGGACCAGCTCCGGTTCCCGTTCGGCGCGATTCGCTCGATCCGCGGATTCCTGTTCATGGACGTCGGGGCGGCCTGGTTCAACGACGGTTCGTTCTACGACCCCGAGTTGGCGGGGGTCGGCGGAGTCCGGAGCGGGGTGGACATCAACGGTAAGCCGGTCCAGTTCAAGTTGTGGGACTCCGCCAACGGCCGCTTCCAGGACGGGCGTGGCTCGTACGGCTGGGGGATCCAATTCCTGTTCATCGGCGGGCTCCAGTTCAACTGGGCCTGGTCCCAGAGGATGGCGTACACGCGCTACGATTGCCAACTCGACCCTAACAACAACTGCCAGTTCGACGCGAATAACAACCTGGTCCTCGTCCCTCGCAAGGCCGACACCGGCGGGGTGAGGACGGAGTTCTACATCGTGTTCGATTTCTAGTCGCCGCGGGTCGCGGCCGGCCCGGCCTCGCGCCGCTCACGCCTCGAATCGGGAGCGGCCGCGAACGGCAAACCCAGCGCTGAGCAGACCGACCAGCACGCCCACGCCGGCGACCAGCGCGACGGCCCCTGCGGGCAGGGGGCGGCCCGCGAGAATGTCCAGGACGACTCCGGGCCGCGGTCCCGCCGACGCGACGGCGGCGCGCCGAGCGCTCTCGACGAGGAAGAGTGCCATGGAGGACGCGGCGAGCCCCTGGACGAAGCCGGACACGAGGAACGGCCCGCGCACCAGGCTCGGCGGCGCGCCGACCAGGAGCATGATCTCGATCTCTTCGCGGCGGGCGTAGACCGCGAGCCGCATCACGCTGGCGATCACGAGAATCACCGCGGCGAGAACCGCCACCGCCGCGCACGCTCCGGTGAAGCGCGCCATCCTGAGGATGCCATCGAGCCGGTCGAGCCAATCCAGGTCGAACCGAACCTCCTCGACTCCCGCGAGGCCCGATGTCGCTGCGACCGCCCGGCGCGCCGCGGCGGCCGCGCCCGGCCCGGGGGCGACGAACGCCTCGATCGAGGCGGGCAGAGGGTTCGTCCCGAGGGCCGAGGGCACGTCGGACAGCTCTCCGAACGACTCACGAAACCTGACGAGCGCCTCGTCCTTGGTGACGAGGCGCACCGCCGAGACGCCCGGCGTGGCGGAGAGTCGGCTCGCGATCGCCTTGCGCGCCTCGTCGCCGGCGTCGTCGCGGAGGTAGACCCGGACCTTTACGTCGGTCCGCCACCCGTCGAGCCGCGCGCCGACGTTGTGGACCACGAGCAGTGCGGCGCCCGCGAGGGACAGGACGGCCGCGAGGGTCACGATGGCGAGCAGGTTGACCCCCGGGCTGTGGCGCCATTCGTCCGCCGCGTCGGAGACGTAGTAGCGGAGCCGGGCGAAGGCGCGGCTCACGCGGAGGCTCCCGTACCCGCGACGCGCCCGTGGTCGAGGACGATCGTGCGCCGCTGCATCCTCCGGACCATGTCGCGATCGTGAGTGGCGACGACCACGGTGGTCCCCCGGGCGTTGATCTCGCGGAAGAGCCTCATGATCTCGACCGACAGGTCCGGGTCGAGGTTCCCCGTGGGCTCGTCCGCGAGGAGCAGTTCCGGCTCGTTGACCACCGCCCGCGCGATGGCGACCCGCTGCTGCTCGCCGCCGGACAGCGCCTCGGGATGCACGCCGATTCGATGCTGGAGACCGACCCCCTTGAGCGCGAGATAGGCGCGCCGGCGCTGCTCGGCGGCCGGGAGGCCCGCGACGTTGAGCACGTACGCCACGTTCTCGAGCGCGGTCTTCCGGCGGATCAGCTTGAAGTCCTGGAATACGACGCCGATGAAGCGCCGCAGCTCGGGGACCTTCGACGCCGGGAGCGCGCCGACGTTCCTCCCGGCCACGAGGATCTGCCCTTCGTCGGGCAGCTCCTGCCTCAGCAGCATCCTGAGAAGCGTCGTCTTCCCCGCCCCGGAGGGGCCGGTGACGAACACGAACTCACCCCGCCCCACCTCGAACGTGACGTCCTGGAGGGCGGTCACCCGGTGCGGGTAGCGCTTGACCAGGTGGTAAGCGCGGATCATCTCGACCCGGCAGCGAGGAAGCTCACCAGCTCTGGTTCACGAGCGTGTCGTGGGCGAGGATCTCGCCGTCCTTGTTGAAGTAAACCGCAATCGGCTTCTCGGGCAGCTTGACCTTGAACGGCGTTTCGGCACCGTCCACGATGAACATGCGCTCCGGCTCGCCGGCGCTCTTGGCCTTCGCGGGGTACTTGATCGCCTTGCCGCCGTCGAACTCGAACGTGAGCCAGCCGCGGGACTTGTAGTAGACGCCCGGCAGCTCCGTTTTTTCCTTGCCTTCGACCACGCGCTGCTTGATCTTCCCTTCGATGAGCCACTTCCCGTCTTCGGTCTGCCTCACGTCGTAGAAGAGCGCGTACTGCGGCAAGCCCGCAGAACGGAACCACTCGTCGAAGAACCAGGCCATGGTGCCGCCGAAGTCCTTCTCGGCCACTCGCTGGAGGTCCATGGTGACGATCTGCTTCTCCGCGAGCTCCGCTCCCAGGTCCTTGAGGTACTTGAAGAACTTCTCGTCACCGAACGTCTCGCGCAGCACGTGAAACGCGTAGGGCCCTTTGAAGTAGACGTTGAACTGGTAGGCCGCCCCAGGATTCTCTCCCCCCCAGAGCGCCGATGCGTCCTGCACGCTGGAGAGCATCTCGTACCTTAACACCCCCCGCCGCCATTCCGCGACCTTCTCGTCATACGCCTTCCGGCTATACACGTTCTCGACGTAGAGCGCCGCCGAGTACTCGGCGAGGCTCTCGATGAACCAGTAGTTGCGGTTGTTCGCGTTCCCGATCAACGAGCCCCACCACTGGTGGCCGGTCTCGTGCGCGACCACGTCCTTGTTGAACTTCGAAAGGCTGGAGCCGCCGCCCATGTTGGCCGCCACCTCCCCCTCGCCCCGGAACACGCCGAAGCCCAGATAGATCATCGAGGCCGGCGACTGGCCGTAGAACTCGCCCAAGGGGTCCGCGACGAGATCCAGCTTCGCGAACTTGTAGTCCTGCCCCCAGACCTCGCGGTAGAGGTTCAGCGCGTTGACGGCCTGGTCGGCGATGGCGGACAACTGCTTTCCGCGGATGCCGCGCGCCCCGCCCTCGAATTTCGCGACCCGGTCCTCGGCGTCGTCCTCGCTCTTGAGGGAGGTCTCGTCGAGAGTGTGCGTGCTGACCTTGTCCACGTAAACGTGAACCGGGATCTCCGTGCCGTCCTTCTTCGTCGCCTTGATCTTGGGCCCGTCGGTGATGTACTCGCCGAAGATCACCGTGGGGAACGAAACGGGCCGGTCGGAGGACCACCTCGTGACGTTGACGCCGTTTTCGGTCTTCTCCGACACCTTCTTGCCGACGCCCAGCACCCTGTACTTGTCCCTGACCTTCACGGTCAGGTCGAACTTCTCGATGGGGTCCGTGAAGCGCACGAAGGGCAGCCAACCCCCGCGGTCCATGGCGGAGTAGGACGGGTTCACCTGGTAGATGCTGTCCAAGTTCGTGAACTGCATCTTCAGCACCGCCTTCGTGCCCGCCGCTACCGGCTTCGGGAAGATGACCAGCGCCGAGTACGCTCCGGTCTTGACCCAGCTCAGCTCGTCCCCATCGCCGTCGGTGATGGACTTGATGATCATCTTCGGGTTCCGGGTCTCCTTCTGCTCGTCGCCGGGACGGCGCAGCCGCGAGATGTTGAACGGCAGCTCCCGCAGGGTCTCCTTGATCGTCATGCCGTAGGTCAGGTCTCCGCTCAAGGCCTGGCTGTCCTCGAGTCCGATCTCGACGGTCCCCTCCAGGCTGTCCAGGTCGAAGTCGCGCGCGTCCGCGTCCTCGCGCCGCTCGAGATCCGCGGCCGCAGGCGTGCTCTTCAGCACCGAGTCGGAGTAGTACCCGAAGATCGCATAGGGGAAGACCTGGCCGCCGAACCCCGGCGCGGAGGCGCCGTACTGAACGTCCCAAGGCTCGTAGTTGTCGTAATCGATCCAGATCCAGCGTTCCTCTCCGGACGCGCGCTTGATCGCCAGATCCAACGTCTGGCGGTCCGCCTCGTACGGCCTGCGAAATCCGAAGAAGCCGTTGTCCTTGAGGCTCTTGTCCCATTCGTTCCGAAGATCGTCGTAGTCCTTCTGCAGGGCGCTGCTCGTCTCCCCTTTCGCGACCTTCTTGAGCCCGGTGAAAGCGGACGCGAGGATCTGCTCGCAGGATGCCCCGTCGCCGCGGACCTCCGCCTTCTCCGGCTTGAAGACGTAGTTCTCCTTGTGCTCCTTCAACATGACGACGTTGTAGGTCTGGTAGTAGTTCAGGTTCTTCGGCGGCGAGTAATCGTACGCCAGGTCGTCCGCGACCAGCGTGAAGGTCGACGGCTTGCCCATGTAGGATGTCTTGAACAGGCTGCCGTTGGTCGCACTGACCTTCATCCCGTACCGGTCGAACGAGAATTTTTCGAACCGGTAGAACTCGTCGTTCTCCCTGAGGCTCCGGTGCAACCCGTCGTAAGTGTCCTGGACGTCCTCCTTGGCGATCGCCCACTTGCCGTTCGCACCCTTCTTGAAGGTCAGGAGGAGCCGCTCGACCTTCTCGGTGTCCTTGTCCGCGGTGTTCTTCAGGAAACTCGCGGTGATCGTCGTGTCGTCCACCTTCTTGAGGTTGGGCGAGAAGGAGCCGCGCGCGACGCCGACACCGTCCGCGTTCTTCTGATCCAGCAGGGAGCCGATCTTCTTCTGGAGGAGGTCGGTGATCTCGCCCCTCGTATCGTACGAGATGCTCTCGTCCGCGGCGTGGGCCAGAGAAGTGAACAGCCCGGCGGCGAGCGCCAGGGTGAAGCACGCCGCCCACGTCAGGGTCTTTCTCGTGGCACTGTGGGACATCTCAATCCTCCTCGAACGAGACCCGCCCCGCGGCGCGTCCGCTAAACCACGACCCGGCTCGGCGAGAGGTGGGGGATATTCTATCGCACGGGCCGCCCGGGCGGCCCGTGCCCCGCTCCTGGACCGTCCCGCCCCTGTTCGTTACGAAGCCGGCCTCTGAGGGTTGCAGGGAGACGTCGCGCGTCAGGCGACGTAGAAAGCCCTGTCCTCCCGGACCATCTCGCGGAGGAGGCCGGAGGGACGGAACCGCTCTCCCTGGCCGTCGGCCAGGCGCGAGAGGCGGTCGACGAGAACGGGGATGCCCACCGCGTCGGCGTACCGGAGGGGGCCGCCTCGGAAGGCCGGGAAGCCGGTCCCCAGCACCATCGCGACATCCACGTCGCGCGGCTCCCGGGCGACACCGTCCTCGAGGCAGAGCACCGCCTCGCTGACCATGGAGAGCACCATCCGCTCCTGGAGGGTCTCGCGGGGAAGCTCCTTCGGGGCCGGGGACCCCGCGAGCCTCGCGACCGCGGGGTCCGCGCCGGCGGGGACCCCTCCGCGGTAGCGGTGGAAGCCCTTGCCGTTCTTCGCGCCGAGCCGCCCCTCGGCGACCATCGCGTCGAGGAGCCCGACCGCACCGCCGATCCGCTTCCCGTAGGCCCCCTCAAGAACCGACGCGGCATGCTTCGCCGTATCGAGCCCGATCTGGTCCAGCAGTTCGAAGGGGCCCGCGGGCAGGCCGAACTCGTTCATCGCCCCGTCCACGGCACCGATCCCGAGCCCCTCGGCGAGAAGGCGCGATGCCTCGCTCAGGTAGGCCATCAGGATCCTGTTCACGAGAAACCCGGGCGAATCCCGGACGACCACCGGCGTCTTTCCCAGCTCGAGCGCGAAGGCGTGGACCGTAGCCACAGCTTCCGGGGACGTCCGGCTCCCGGCGATCACCTCCACGAGCGGCATCCGGTGGACCGGATTGAAGAAGTGCAACCCCACCACGCGCTCGGGGTGAACGGCCCGGGATGCGACCTCGGAGATCGGGAGGGTCGACGTGTTGGATGCGAACACCGCCCGCTCCCCGATCCGCTCCTCCACCTCGGCGAGGACCGCCTGCTTGACCGACAGGTCTTCGACCACCGCCTCGATCACGAGGTCGGCGCGCGCCAGCCCTTCGAGCCCCAGGGTCGGCGAGATGAACTCCACGGTCCGCTCCGCGACGCGGCTACCCGGCCTCTCGCGCTCGGCCATCTCTCGCGCGACGCGGAGGGCGCTCCTGAGCCCGCCGAGGAGCGCCTCCTCACTCACGTCGCGAAGCCGGACCGGGATCTCCCGCTCGGCCACCTGTTCGGCGATCCCCGCGCCCATGACCCCTGCGCCCAGCACCGCGACCTTGCGGATCCGCCGCGGGGTCGCCTGGTACCCCCCCACGTCTTTCTTGAGGGCGTTGCGGTTCGTGAACAGCCAGATCAGGTTCTTCGAGGTCCGCGTCGGAACCAGCTCGCCGACGATGCGCGCCTCGAGGTCGAGGCCTTGCGAGATCGGCAGGGCGAACGCCGCCTCGATCGCCTCGAGGGCGCGGAAGGGGGCGGGATAGTCGGCAGGGGCGACCCGACGCGCGGTCCTCCGGCGCGCCTGGGAGAGGAGCTTCCTCCTGAGCGGCCCGACGCTCTCCACGAGCCGCGCCGCGAGGGGGCGCCGGTGACGTTGCGCCCCACGCCGCCCCGCCTCGGCCGCTTCGTGGAGCATGGCGAGCGCCTCGCGACGGAGCCGAGGTCGCGGCACGACGCGGTCCACGAGCCCGATCCTCTCGGCGTACCTCGCGTCGATTTGACGGCCGGTCAGGATCAGGTCCAACGCGTGCACGAAACCGACGATGCGCGGGAGACGCTGGGTACCTCCGAACCCCGGCACGATCCCGAGCCGCACCTCGGGGAGGCCGATGCGGACCTCGGGGTCGTCGGTCGCCACGCGGATGGAGCAGGCCAGAGCCAGCTCGGTCCCGCCTCCGAGGCACGTCCCGCCGATGGCGCACGCGGTCGGCCACGGAGCGTCCGCGAGCCGCTGCAACACCGCCTGGCCGCGACGGGAGCCCTCGCCGGCCTCGTACGCATCCTTGATCGCGGCGATCGCCTCGATGTCCGTCCCCGCCATGAACATCCCCGGCTTGGCGCTTTCGAACAGCAGGCCCCGGACCTCCTCGCGCCGCGCGAGCTCCTCGAGAAGGCGGTCCAGCTCGTTCAGGACCTCGGGCGTCAGCAGGTTCACGTCGGACGACGGGCGGTCGAACGTCACCCGAACGATGCCGTCGGGACCGGCTTCTTGAGCGATGCCCGGGACGCTTCCTTCCTGCATTACGCCCGCTCCAGCACCATCGCCCCCCCCTGCCCTCCCCCCACGCTCTGCGTGGCGAGGCCGAGGGACGCGTTCCGGCGCACCATTTCCCTGACGAGGGTCAGGACCAGCCGGGCGCCGCTCGCCCCGAGGGGATGCCCGATCGCGATCGCTCCGCCGTTGACGTTGACCCGTCCTGGGTCCGGCGCGCCCACCCGGCCGGTTCCGAGGTAGCGCTCGCAGAACAGCCTCGATTCGAGCGCCCGATAGCAGGCGAGCACCTGGGCCGCGAACTCCTCGTCGAACTCCACGAGATCCATCCGCTCCAGGGCCAGCCCCCCGGCGCGCCGGAGCGCCTCGGGCACGGCGAACACCGGGCCGAGCCCGATCCTCGACCGGCCGCAGCCGGCGAACCCCCACGACCGCACCCTCGCGAGGGATCGAAGACCGAGCGCCCTCGCCCGCCCCGCGGACGCCAGCACCAGCGCCACGGCCCCGTCCGCGACCCGCGCGGCGTTCCCGGACGTCACCGTGCCGAACCGGCCGTCCAGCGCCGGCCGGAGCGCGGAGAGCGCCTCCGTCGACGTGTCCTCTCGGATGCCGTCGTCCCTCGTGGCCGCGTCCTCGTAGTCGGGCGGGATCGGGACGCTCGCCACCTCACCGGCCATCCTTCCCTCCGACCAGGCCGCGGCCGCGAGACGATGGCTCCTGTGAGCCAGCGCGTCCTGGTCCTCCCGCGGAACGTCGAACTCGCGCGCGAGACGCTCCGCGATCTCTCCCATGCGAAGGCCGGTCAGCGGATCCCTCCGCACGAGGACGGGCGGAGAAACGGGACGGAAGTGCCGCGGCCTGAGCGCGGAGAACGCGGCGAGGCGAGAAACCGGACCGCGCGCGCGGGCCGCCCGGGCCCAGATTTCCCGGGCCTCGTCGGTCCACTGCCACGGCAGGGTGGACATCGACTCGACGGCCGCGGCCACGACGAGATCGGCATCGCCCGATCGGATCCTGTATGCCGCCTCGACGATCGCCTCGAGGCCCGACGCGCCGTCTCGGCCGACGGTGAACGCCGGGACGTGGGAAGGGAGCTTCGCGAGGAGGGACGCGGTCCGGCCGAGGACGCCCCCGTCCGCGGGGCCCGCGGCGCTTCCCACGACGACCTCGTTGATCGTCTCCGGGTCGACCTCCGCACGCTCGACCGCTTCGCGCACCGCTACCCGCGCCAGCTCCGCGGCGCCGACGCTCCCGAAAAGGGTCCCGGCCTCCACGAACGGGGTCCGAACCCCGGCGACGATCACCGCATCGTGGTCGCTGACCAACGTCTCCTCCGGCTCAACCCTGGGACTCCCGGTCCCGCGCGATCCCGTAAGTCTCCAGCTTCTTGTACAGGTTGGAGCGCGGCGTATCGATGGCCTTCGCGGTCGCCGCGATGTTCCAGTCGTTCTCCTCGAGCTTCGCCACGAGAAACGCTCGCTCGGCGGCGTCCTTGAACGTCTGGAGCGTCGCCCCCTCCCGAGGGACGATCAGGGCGCCGCCGGCAACGCGAGGCTCATCGCTTCCGAGCGGCATCGAGAGCCCCGCGGGGATGTCGGACGCGCGGATCGAGTCGCCCGGTGTCATGATGATCAGCCGCTCCACCGCGTTCCTGAGCTCCCGCGCGTTCCCCCGCCACGGCAGCCCCCGCAGCACCTCGAGCGCGTCCTCCGCGAACCGCTTGGGGCGGTAGTTGTTGTCGCGGCAGAAGCTCTCGGCGAACCAGGCGAGGAGCGGCTCGATGTCCTCCGTCCTCTCCCGTAGCGGCGGAAGGTGGACCGGGACGACGTTGAGACGGAAGTACAGATCCTCCCGGAACTGTCCGGCACCGATCTCGGACGGCAGGTCCTTGTTGGTGGCGGCGATCACCCGGACGTCCACGGTGAACGAGCGCGCGGCCCCCACGGGCTCGACCTCGCCGTCCTGGAGGACGCGAAGCACCTTGGACTGGGTCTTGAGGCTCATGTCGCCGATCTCGTCCAGGAAGATCGTGCCGCCGTCGGCCTGGACGAACTTGCCTGACTGGTCGCGGGTGGCGCCGGTGAATGCGCCCTTCTCGTGCCCGAACAGCTCCGACTCGATCAGCTCCTCGGGAATCGCGGCGCAGTTCACCTTGACGAACGCCCGATCGGCGCGCGTGCTGTTCCGGTGGATCGCCCGCGCGACCAGCTCCTTCCCCGTCCCGGACTCGCCCGTGATCAAGACCGACGCCTTGGTCGGAGCGGCTCTGGCCACCTCGTCCTGCACGCGGCGAAGCAGCGGGGAGTCCCCGACCAGGCGGAATCGCTCTTCAAAGGAGAGCTTGAGATCGCGGTTCTCTTCCTGGAGGCGCCGGCGCTCGAGGGCGTTCCGGAGCACGAGGAGCACGCGCTCGCGCTCCAGCGGCTTCTCCATGAAATCGAACGCTCCGAGGCGCGTCGCCTCGACGGCCGTCGCGATGGTGCCGTGGCCGGACACCACGATGACCGGAGGATCGAGTCCGCGCTTCCTGAGCTCTCCCAGCACCTCGAGGCCGTCCATCCTCGGCATCTTGATGTCGAGGAGCACGGCGTCCGGCCGGGATTCCTCCACCTTGCGAAGCGCCTCGGGTCCGGACGCCGCCTCGAGGATTCCGATCCCCTCGTACTCGAGGATCATCCGGAGCGACGAGCGAATGTCCTCCTCGTCGTCCGCAACGAGAACGATCGGCTTGTGCGCGGGACTCATGGATCGCGCCGCCCTCGGAAACCACAAGGGACGGCGAGAATAGCACAGCGCGCCGGGTGCAAGTCCGCAGCCGGCACGCCCGTCCGCGGCGGGCTCAGTTCTTTCCGGCCGCGGGCACCCGCATGAACAGGGTCGAGACGTTCTTGCCGACGGTGATCTTGAGCTTGCCCACGGTTCCCGGCGTCAGGCGGCCGACCGCTTCCTTCCACGTGGAGATGCCGGTGACCGCGGCGTCGTTGACCGCCGTTACGACCATGCCTGCCCTCAGTCCGGCCGCGGAGGCTTCGGAGCCGACCTCGACGTCGGTGACGAGGACGCCCTTCACCGCCTCCGGGAGCTGGAGCTCCTCGCGAGCTCGCGCGTTCAGCGTTTCGACCTTGATGCCGAGCGCCTCGGACGACCGACTCCCTTCCGGCTCACCCTCGTCCCCCTGTCCGCGCTTCCTCCGCAGGTCGCCCTGCCCCAGCTCGGCAGCGTCGGGACGCTCCGCCAGCGTCAGGGTGAACTGCATCGGCTTGCGTCCCCGGAGCACCTCGAGGTCGATCCGGTCCCCCGGCTTGCGCGAGGCGACCCTGCCCAGGAGGTCGCGCCCGTTCTTGATCGTCTCGCCCGCCACCTTCCGGATCACGTCGTCCGGCTGGATGCCCGCTTTCTCCGCGGGCCCGTCGGAAGTCACGGTCTGGACGTAGACGCCGCCCTTGTCCGGCAGGCCGAGGTATTCGCGCATCGCGTCGTTGATGTCGGTCATCGAAACCCCGATGTACCCGCGCCGAACTTTGCCGGTAGCCCGGAGCTGATCCATGGCGCTTCGAGCTTGGTTGATCGGGAGCGCGAATCCGATCCCTTCGGCCATCCCGCCCCGATTGATCGCGGTGTTGATCCCCACGACCCGCCCCGACGCATCGAGGAGCGGCCCGCCGGAATTGCCGAAGTTGATCGCCGCGTCGGTCTGCAGGAAGCTGACGAGGCTCCGGTCGGTGTCCCCGATGGGAACCTGACGATCCTTGGCGGAGATCACCCCCGCCGTGACCGTCTCGGAGAGCTCGAACGGGTTTCCGATGGCGATCACCCACTGGCCGGGGCGGAGCTTGTCCGAATCGCCCAGCGCAAGCGTCGGCAGGGAGCGCCCCTTGGAATCCACTTTGAGCAGCGCGAGGTCGATGTTCGGGTCGGTCCCGACGATCTCCGCATTCAGGCGGGTGCCGTCGTTCAGGGCGACCTCGACCTTGGTGGCGTCCGCGACCACGTGGTTGTTGGTCAGGATGTAGCCGTCCGGAGAAACGAAGAATCCCGACCCGCCGGACTGCTCCCGCCGCTCCTCCCGAGGACGCTGCTGCTGCTGCCGTCGCTGCTGGTCGGGCCCGAAGAAGAACCGGAAGAAGGGATCGTCGCGGAACATCTCGTGGGGGTCGTCCTCCGTGTCCCCTCCTCCCTTCTTCACGCTCGTGCTCGTGATTCCCACCACGGCGGGGATGGACCTCTCGACGATGTCCGCGAAGTCGGTCGATCCGGCGGCGCCCATCGGAGGCTCCGCCGCGGATCCGAGCCCCGCGGTGGGCACGTCGCGCGCCGCGAGCGCGATCTGCGGTGCATTCAGGCGGCCGCCGAGGACCATGCCGAAAATGATGCTCACGCCGACGACGGCAAGAAGGAGCGGGAACGTCCACTTGCGGTTCATGTTCCTGACCTCCCCGGGCGGAGCCCGCCCGGATCCTCCGAATCCAACGCCGCGAGGAGAGTCCCTCCCCGCCGGCGGGCGATGATCGTTTCCTCGGGATCAGGCCGCGCCACCGACCCCGGCAGGACGGTTGCCTGAGATCGGGAGCAGGTCGTCGAGGGCCGCCCTCAACAGACCGACGTCCACGGGTTTCTCGAGCACCCGGTCCACCCCCAGCAGACGGGCCTGCTGTCGGACACCGTCGTTGAGGTAAGCGGAAACCAGGATACAACGGGCCCGGCATTCTCTCCGCCGGAGCTCCGCCAAGAGCGTGAGCCCATCCATCCCCGGCATCTTGTAGTCGAGGAGCAGCAGGTCCACCTCCGGGAGCCGCGCCCGTTGTTCGAGGACGTTCCACGGATTGTCCTCGGAGAGGGTCCGATAGCCCGCGCGGGCCAGGAGCCGGCGGTAGCACGCCAGGACCGAGAGGTCGTCGTCCACGACCAGGACGGTCTTGCGCGCTTTGGGAAATGGAGTCATCGCGGCGAAGATTGAGGCAAACGCCGTGCCGTCCCGGCGTCGGCCCTGCGTTCGCGAAAACAGCGCCCAGCCGTTGTTTCAGGCCGAGTAAGGGCGAACGTCGGTGCCATTCTGACGCACTCCGCAAGGCGTAGCCCGTCAGGGTTGCGGAGTCTCCTCGCCCTTCCCAGCCAGACGGTACTCCTTGAGCTTCCGCTGGAGCGTTCTGAGACCGATTCCGAGCACTTCGGCCGCCTGGGTTCGATTGCCACCGGTTCGCTCGAGGGCGCTCAGGATCGCACGGCGCTCGATCTCCTCCATGGTCAGTCTCTCGGCGCCCGCGGCCGCGGTCTCAGGCTCCGGCGGAACTCCGCCGGCCGGGAGGCTCAGGACGGTCGTCGGGATCGGCTCGTCCGCGTGGCGACGATACTCGTCGGGCAGATCGGCGAGCCCGATTTCGTCCGACGGGGCGAGCACCACGAGACTCTCCACCAGGTTGCGCAACTCGCGCACGTTCCCTTCCCACGGGGCCGCGAAGAGAGCCTTCATCGCCTCCGGCGCGAAGTGCATCCCTTCGCGGCGGTTCTCACGGGCGAACTGCCGTAGGAAGTGGTTCGCGAGGAGCGAAACGTCCTCTCGCCGCTCCCGGATCGGCGGGATCCTCAGGGTGACCACCTTCAGCCGGTAGTAGAGGTCGCTCCGGAACCGGCCTTGCTCCACCGCGGCCTCGAGGTCGGAGTTCGTGGCCGCGATCAATCTTATGTCGACCTTGATCGTCTCGGTTCCGCCGACCCGCATGAACTCCCGCTCCTCCAGCACGCGGAGCAGTTTCACCTGCATCTCGAGCGGAAGTTCCCCGATCTCGTCGAGGAACAGCGTCCCCCTGTCCGCCAATTCGAACTTCCCGACCTTGCGCCCCACGGCCCCCGTGAACGACCCTTTCTCGTGCCCGAACAGCTCGGACTCGAGAATCTCGGCGGGGATCGCCGCACAGTTGATCGGCAGAAATCTCGCTTCGCGGCGGGGCGAGTTCTCGTGAAGCGCGTTCGCGACCAGCTCCTTGCCGGTCCCCGATTCGCCGACGATCAGGACGTTGGAGCGCGTAGGCGCGACGAGGTCCATTTGACGGAAGAGGGCCTCCATCGCCTTGGAGCGGCCGACGAGGCGGCCGAACTTCTCACCGAGCCTGCTCTCGAGCTCGACGACGCGCCTCGAGAGCAGACGTTTCTCGACGATGGCCGTCGTTCGCTTCTTGAGCTCGAAGAGATCCACCGGCTTGGTCAGGTAGTCATCGGCGCCGAGCTTCATCGCCTCCACGGCCGACTCCACCGACGCATGGCCGGTGATCATCAGCACGGCGACGTCCGGGTTGACCTGTCGCGCCGTCCGCAGCACGCCGAACCCGTCGATCCCCGGGAGCATGAGGTCGGTGATCACCAGGACCACGTCGCGATGCTCGCGGAGGTAGTCGAACGCCGGCGGCGCCTCTGGGAACCCGACCACCTTATGGCCCAGGCGCGAGAGGTAGCGCGTGTACGCCGTCCGGTTCCCCTCGTCGTCCTCGATGATCACGATGTGCGCGGGCTCGCTCATTCCGAGCCCATTCTAGTGCACGGTCCGGCGGAATTCCCCCTCAACCCCGGATCATCCGCTCGAATTCGGCGGGGCCGACCACCCGCACGCCCAGCTCGCGCGCCCGGGAGAGCTTCGAGCCGGCGTCCTCTCCCGCGACGACGAGATCGGTCTTGCGGCTCACGCTTCCCGCGACCCTCGCGCCGAGGCGCTCGACGATCGCCTTCGCCTCCTCGCGCGTCCTCTCGGGGAGCGTCCCGGTGAGCACGACGGTCTTCCCCGCGAACGGCGACGCGGCCTCGGGCACCCTCCGCTCTTCGGGGGTCACCCGCATGTTCACGCCGGCTTCCGCGAGGCGGTGGACCAGTTCCCGGTTCGCCGGCTGCTCGAAGAACAGGCGGACCGATCCCGCGGTCTTGGGCCCGATCTCCTCCACCGACTCGAGCTGCTCTTCGGTCGCGGCGGCCAGCGCCTCCATCGACCCGAACGCGACGGACAGGTCCTTTGCCGCCCGCTCCCCCACCTGCCGGATCCCCAGCGCGAACACCACGCGGTGCAGCGGCCGCGACTTCGAGGCCGCGATTTGCCCGACGACGTTCGCCGCAGATTTCTCTCCCATCCGATCCAGCGCCGCGAGGGTCGCTGGCTCGAGCCCGTAAAGATCCGCCGCGTCGCGCACGAGGCCCCTCGCGAGGATCTGGTCCACCAGCGCGTCCCCCAGGCCCTGGATGTCCATCCCCGCGCGGGAGGCGAAGTGGAGGATCGCCTCGCGCCGCTGCGCCGGGCAGGTCGCGCCGGTGCAGCGGCTCGCGACCTCGCCCTCCTCGCGGACCACCGCGGAGCCGCACACCGGGCAGCGCTTCGGCATCACGAACGGCCGGGCGAAGGGCGGCCGCTTGGACCGCACCACGGATACGACCTGCGGGATGATCTCGCCCGCCTTCTCGATGAAGACCGTGTCGCCCACGCGGACGTCCTTCCGCGCAACCTCGTCCTCGTTGTGAAGCGTCGCGCGGGAGACGGTGGTTCCCGCGAGCTGCACGGGCTCGAGCTCCGCCACCGGCGTCAGAGCGCCGGTGCGCCCGACCTGGACGACGATGCCGCGAACACGCGTCGTCGCCTGCTCCGGTGGGTATTTGTAAGCGATCGCCCAGCGCGGGAACTTCGACGTGGAGCCGGCGCGCGCCTGGAGCGAGAGATCGTCGGCCTTCACCACGGCGCCGTCGATTTCGTAGTCGAGGGCGTGGCGACGCTCCTCGAGCCGCGCGATGCACCGGAGCACTTCGTCGAGATCGCCGCAGACCTCGTTGAGCGGGTTGGTGCGCAGCCCGAGATCCCGGAGCAGCGCGAGCCGTGCGAGGTGCGACGGAGGAGGCGGCCCTTCCCCGTCGATCTCGGCCAGGACGTAGAAGCAGCAGTCGAGGCGCCGCGACGCGGTGATCCGCGGGTCGAGGAGGCGCACCGAGCCGGAGGCGGCGTTGCGGGGGTTCGCGAACGCCGGCTCGCCGCCCTCGGTGCGCTGCCGGTTGAGCGACTCGAACGCGGCCCGCGGCATGTACACCTCACCGCGCGCCTCGAGGTAGGGCAGCTTTCGCGTCAGTCGGAGGGGGATCGAGCGGATTGTCTTGACGTTCGAAGTGACGTCCTCTCCCACCACTCCGTCGCCGCGAGTCACGCCGCGTTCGAGCACGCCGTCGCGCCAGGCGACCGCGATCGACAGCCCGTCGATCTTGGGCTCGACGGCGTAGCTCGACGGGAGCTGACCGTCGAGAGCACGCGCGAGCCGCTCCTCCCACGCCCGCACGTCCGCCTCGGAGTAGGCGTTGTCGAGGGAGAGGAGCGGCGTCCGATGACGGTACGTCGCGAACGCCTCGGCCGGCTCCCCGCCCACTCGCCGCGTCGGGGAGTCGGGCGTCACGAGGTCCGGATGCCCCGCCTCGATGGCGCCGAGCTCCCTCTCGAGGGCATCGTACTCGGCGTCGGAGATCTCCGGCGCGTCGTCCACGTAGTAGCGCTTCCGGTGATGCGCGATCAGGCCGCGCAGCTCCTCGGCCCTCGCCCCGGGCGTCTTCCGGTGCCCGGCTCCTCGCGTGGCGCTCACCGGGGGCCTCCTGCCGGTGACCGCGACGGAACGACCGGCGCCTCGGCGTGTCGCCTGGGGACACGGATGCGGAAGACGGTCCCGCGCTCCTCGCCGGCGGCCGCCTCGAGCGTCCCGCCGTGGCGCTCGACGATCTGGCGGGCGATGGGAAGGCCGAGTCCGGTGCCGCCTCCGCGATTCGAGTAGAAGACCTGGAAGATCTTCTCCCGGTCCTCGGGTGCGATCCCCGGCCCGTCATCCTCGACCTCGATCACCGCCTCACCCCCCGCCCCGGCGCGCGACCTCAGGACCACCGTTCCTCCGGATCGCAAGACCTGACGAGCGTTGACCAGGAGGTTCATCAGAGCCTGCTTGAGCTGGGTGACGTCGATCTCCACCGTGGGAAGAAGCGGCTCCAACTCGAGTGCGAGGTTCACGGCGCTCTGACGGAAATCCGCCTGGAGGAACTTCGCGACCTCTTGCAGGACCACGTTCAGGTCCCGCGGCTCGAATCGGGGATCGGCGGGCCTCGCGTAGGCCAGAAAGTTGTTCACGAGGCGCTCGAGCCGCTTGATCTCGCTCTTGGTCGACGTCAGGAGATCTGCCCAGTCCGCAGATTCGGTGGTCGCGCCACCCTGAAGCTCCTCCTCGAGCATCTGGAGGTTCATGTTCATCGCGTTCAGCGGGTTTCGGATCTCGTGGGCGAGACCCGAGGCGAGGAGGCCCACGTACGACCGCCTCTCGGCGGCCAGCCGCGACTGCTCGAGAAGGCGGTTCTTGCGGATCAGATTGAGGACGTAAAAGAAGCCGAGCACCAGGATGCCGATCCCGAAGGCGGCGGCCACCCCCACCTTGATCTGAAGCGACCTCCTCAAATCGTCCAGCTCGCGCTGCGACGTCTCCTGCGACACCGCCACGCGGACTTCTCCCTCCGGACGGGCACCGCGGCCGAGCTGAACCGCGAGGATCTTGTCGCCCGCGTCTATGGGGGCGGCTTCGCTCTCGCTCGCGGAGGGTGCGCCCGGAAGCTCGGGTCGGTCGTCCTGTCGGACGGAGAGGAGCGGCGCTCCGAAACGGTCACGGATCTCCACTTGCCGGAGGAACGGACGCCCAGCGAGCCGCTCCTGGATGATCGTTAGGAGCACCCCCTGTTTCTGGCGGATCCGGTGAAAATCGATGCCGTTCCGGTCGCGCCCCAGCGCAGCGACCGCTTCGGCGATCCGGACCGCCTCCTGGCGCGCGACGTCGGCTCGGCGCGCGAGCATCATCCGGCTCAGGTCTCGAAACGCCAATAGCCCGGCGATCGCCACGAGCGCCATCAGGCAGACACCGAACAGGAAGAACGCGCGGGCGGTCTCGCCTCCTTCCCACCCCCCGAACATTTCCCGCGGCCTCCGGTTGATCGTGATCACGATGTCGCTTCCCCGCCCGGTCCCGGGGGCTCCCGTGGGGCCGCGGACCGGCTTCCCTCGCCCGGCCGGCCCCAATTCCGTCCCTTCGGGAACCGCGGAACCGGCCCTTGACCGAGCCGCTTGCGGACTCCCGTGCTGCAAGATCACCGCGCCCGCCAGCCGCTCCCTTGCCTCGGGCTTGAACTTGGGCTCGAAGTGGCGTATTTGAGCGTTGGTGGCGGAATCATAAAGTACTATAGTAGAGGCAGTTGTAGAAGCTGGAAAGAGTAGGCTCCTGGCGGGAGAAGCGGCGGGGCCGGCGGCGCGCGGGAAGAGACGGACGGGAGGAGGACCGAACCTATGGAAGCGCAGGCTCAATCCAACCTCAAGGGTAGCGTGCGGCTCGGGAATTACCTCCGCAGGCTGCGCGCGGGTTACGGCTACTCGCTCCGCCGCGTGGAGGAATGGGCGCGCGCCGAGGGAGGGGAGATCGACAACTCCCAGCTGAGCCGGTACGAGAAGGGAATCTGTTACCCGTCGTTCGACAAGCTCCGGGTTCTCGCCAGCGTTTTCAACGTCTCAATCCAGGCGTTCTCGGACGTCGTGGACCTCGAGGAGTACGAGGATCTCAAGCCGGAGACCGGCGATCCGCGGGAGATGATGGAGACCGGGACTGCGGCGCTGCACGCGGGAGAGATGGGACGAGCTTTCGCGCACTTCGAGCGCGCCCTCGAGATCCTCGAGTCCGAGCCGGGCGACGAGGGCTGGGCAGAGCGCGTGGCGCAGGCGCGAATCAACCTCGCCGCGGCGCTGACCCGCCTCGGGAAGCTGTCGCTCGCGGAGCAGGAGCTCCGCCACGCGCTCCGCGCCACCGAGGGGCTGAGCGGCACGCTGCAAGCCCGCGCGCTCCTGAACCTCGCCAGCGTGCACTCCGATCAGGGGGATCTGTTCCTCGCGGAGATGGAGGCCGACCGCGCCTTCGACATCGCCGTGCGCGCCTCGCTCGACCTCACGGCCGCGCGGGCCCGCCACGTCCTCGCCGGCGTCCTCGCGCAGCGGAAGCGGGAGAACGAGGCGATCGAGCGCTACCGCGAGGCGGCGGAGTTGTACGCCCGCTGCGGCGAGGCGTACGAGGCCGTTCGGGTGAGGATTTGCATCGGCCTCGCGTACGTGAACCTCGGCAAGGCGCGCGAGGGGATCCGGCTGCTGCGGACGGCCCTCGACGAGGCCTGCTGCGGAGGGCACCGCTACCTGGAGGCGTACGCGCTCAGCTGTCTCGGCGAGGCGTACTTTCGGCAGAGGGACATCGACCGTGCCCAGGGTTGCCTGAGACAGTCCGACGCGCTCGCCGGCACCGGCGAGCAGAAGTACCCCGACCTCCTGTTCCTCAATGCGTTCTATGAATGGAGGATTGCGGGCGGGCAGGGGAACTCCACACGGGAGAAGATCGCATTCGGTCGGATGAAGGCCCTCCGGCCCTGCATCGAAAGGCGCTTCCCGGAGGTCGGGACCTTCGATGCGTACGTGGAAAGGGGGCGCAACGATGCTTGAACGCCGCGTGCTTCCGATCCTCTTCCTCGCATCGCTCCTCACGTCGATCGGCACCTCGGCGGCCGGGCCGTCGGCGGCCGACGTCCCCGCGCGGTTCAATTCCGGCCTCGACGGCCGTTTGGCCTATACCACCGACGCGACCTCGGGCGCGGTGTGGGCGGCTTGGGCTTACCAGTCCCGCGGCGAGTACGACGTCGCCGTGTCGGTCCGCGACCCGTCGGGGACCTGGAGCGAGCCGACATTCTTCGGGCGGCTCGACGGACTCGATCAAGTCGCTCCCGCGCTGGTCTCGGACCCGGATGGGAACCTGTACGTCGCGTTCGCCGTGCAGCAGACCTCCCAGATCCTCCTCTCGGTGCTCCCGCGCGGAAGCGCCGCCTGGACCGCACCTCTGGCCGTGACCTCCCCGGGCGAGCGCGGCTTCGCGCCGGCGCTGACGGTCGCAGGAGACCGCCTCGTGGTGGGCTACCGCACCATCGAGGGAAGGGTCGCCCTGCGAGTCTTGCCGCTGGCCGCGCAGATGAACGAAGTGCGCGGGATCTACGACGCTCCTGACGGGACCGACCCGATCGGCATGACTAACAATAACGGCTCGCCGCCGTCCACCAACGGTACCGGGTTCGGGACCCCGCTGAGCGGGAACAGCGGACCGAAGAAGTAGCGAGCGGCACGGGAGTCGGCGTTCCAGCGTTCGCGTCGACGACTTCGCTTCACGGGCGCGAGAGTTTTCGTATCCTCTCCTCGGCGAACTCGCGCGATCCGCGGATGTCGTTGTATCCAGGTAGGGTCAGGTAGAATTCGTAGTCCGCAAGCGCCTCCTTCACCCTGCCCAGCTTCTCGTATGCCAGGCCCCGGTTCACTCGGGCCGAACGGCTCATGGGATCGTACTGGAGCGCCCGAGAATAGTACCGAAGCGCCCCTGCGTAATCCTGCTTGACCATTCGTATGTACCCGAGCGGAGCGTAGGCCGATTGGAGGGTGGGATCCAGCGCCAGCGCCGTCAGGTATTCCCTTTCGGCCAGCTCGAGATCGTACTCGCCGCGATCGTCAAGATACGCGTTCCCGAGGCTGTAATGGCCATGGGGATTCTCGGGGTACTGGCTCACCAGGCGACCGAAGAGCGTGACGTCGTTCTTCCAGTCGAGATTCCGCCTCATGGTGAGCGCCGCGAGCAGACACAATGCCACGGCGACGGCCGTGAGGGCGTATCTTCGCCGCGAGCCTCCGGACGGAAGGAAGCGTGCGGCCTGGTCGGCGACGACGATCCACAGGCCGATGGCGGGAACGTACAGGAATCGATCGGCCATCGTGATCCGGGAAATGTACACGATCCCGCTCACCGGAAGCCAGAAGGCGACGAGCCAAGCGACGCCGAACGCCGTGACCCGGCTGCGGCCGCGCCACAGAAGCCACCCGGCGATGAGGAGGATGCACAGCCATGCAGCGACGATCGACGGCGTCACGAGACGACGGGCCGCGTGCACGTCGTATCGCGGGCTCAGATGGAGGGGCCAGACGACCGTCTGGAAGTACTTCGGAATGATGTGGAGATCGTTCAGGAGACGCTCCCTTAGGCCGGGGATGATCTCGGACCTCCGGAGCTCCTCCCCGGTGATCCCAGGCAGCAGAGTCGCCTGAATGCCGAGCCTGGAGAGCGTCATCCAACGCATGACCAGGTAGCCCACCGTTCCGACGGCATACGGAACGACCCTGGCGAAGGCTCGTGGTCCGAAGCGGGTGCCGCTCGTTCGGAACGGGCCGATCTCCTGGCCCACGACGAACGGCAGGACCATCAGGCCGGTCTCCTTTGAAAACACTCCGGCGAGATAGAGGACCGCGCCACCATAGGCTGCGACGATCCCCCCCTTGATGACGCTGCTGCGATGGAGCAGGAATGCCGAGAGGACGAAACAACAGGAGAGCATCGTGTTCCGGCCGCCGGCATTGAAATCCACGCCTTCCGCGTGAAGCGGGTGGACCGCGAACAGGAGTCCGGCGAGCAACCGCGCGAGCCGGTCCTCAAGGAGCGAACGCGCCAGATAGTAGACGAGGAGCGAGCTCAGCGCATGAAGAGCGACATTCGCGAGCCGGACGGGAAAGGGCGTCAGCTCGTTCAGCCGGTCCTCGATCAGGAACGTGAGATAGGTGAGCGGACGGTAGAATGGAAGGAGCTGCGTGCTGCTGGTGGTATCGAAGTCGCTGAACAGTGAGAGGGGAGTCCCTCGGAGCGCCGGGTTGTGAACGATCACGCGGTAATCGTCCGCGACGAAGCCATTGCCCAGGGAGTCCGCATAGACGAGGAACGCTGCCAGGACGATGGCCAAGCCGGCGAGTAGCTCTTGTCTCGGTCTCGGTGACATAGCGGTCGTGTCTCGGATCGAAGGACCTGGGCTCCGGGGCGTCGCTACTGCGGGAGTCAGCCTCCGAGGGCCTCGAGCAAGTCGGCGACGAGGTCCTCGGGAGACTCGAGCCCCACGGAGAGCCGGAGCATGCCGGGAGTCACTCCGGCGCGCTCTAGTTCCTCCGGGGGGAGCCCGCGGTGCGACATCCTCGCCGGGATCGAGACCAGCGACTCGACGCCGCCGAGGCTCGCCGCCTTCGCGAACAGCCGGAGGCGGTCGTGGACCCGCTCCGCCCCGGCAGCGCCTCCCTCGACCTCGAACGTGACCATGCCCCCGAAGCCAGCCATCTGCCGCCCGGCCAGTGCGTGGTCCGGGTGATCCGCGAGTCCCGGCCAGAGCACCCGGCGAACCCGGGGGTGACCGGACAGCGCCCGCGCGACCGCCGATGCTCCGCGTTCGTGGGATTCCATTCGAACCGCGAGGGTCCGCATCCCTCGCTGCAGCAGGAACGCGGCGAAAGGGTCCAGCGTGCCGCCGAGGGACCGGCGCGTCGCCATGATCGCCGACATGAGGTCGCGACTTCCGGCGACTGCGCCCGCCGTGACGTCGCCATGCCCGCCGAGGTACTTGGTCCCGCTGTGGACCACGACATCGCAGCCCAGAGCGAGCGGCCGCTGGAGCGCGGGCGTCGCGAAGGTCCCGTCCACCACCGCCAGCGCTCCCGCGGCGTGGGCGGCCCGCGCGGCCGCATCGAGGTCGACGATCCTGAGCGCTGGATTCGTCGGCGACTCGACCCAAAGCAGGCGGCAGCCCTCGAGTCCCTCCGGTGTCAAGCCGGCGATCTCATCGAGCGCAAACCACGTCGTCTCGATCCCCAACCTCGGGAGGACGTCGCGGAACAGTCCGGCCGTTCCGCCGTAGAGCTCCCGCTGCGCCGCGATGCGCTCGCCGGAGCGCACGAGCGACAGCACGGTGGTCGACGTCGCCGCCATGCCTGAAGAGAACAGCGCCGCCTCTTGAGCACCCTCGAGCTCGGCCAGCAGGCGCTCCGCGGCCCTGACCGTGGGGTTACCGTACCTCGAGTACAACCACCCGCGCCCGCCCGTGTAATACGACTCGACCTCCTGCTGGCTCGAGAACGCGAAGGTGGAGGCGGTCACGATCGGAGGCGCGAGCGGGTGTCCGACATCGTCGACGACGCCCGTTCCGCGGGCGCAACGGGTCCTGAAATCCATGGGGTCCTCCTTGGCCGAGAGCGACATACGCAAAAGGCGGATAGATACGCTACATTTATCGTGTTAGTTTCGCTTAAGGGTGAACTCATCAAGTAATGAAACGTCTTGACAGCCAAGAGCTCCCGCCCTACTATCTCGCGGTGGTCAAGAGTGGAGTAAAGTGGTCTTCGGACCCTCTGTTCCGCCCTTCTCAATAGACGACCAGGAGGCAAGGCAGGTCCCGACGTGTCGGCCACGGAGCGAGGGAATCGCATCCCGAAGCCTAGCACGTCGCCTCATGGAGTCGAGCGATGCTGCGCGGGAACTCGATCGCAAAGGTGGACCAGAAGGGCCGGCTCAAAATGCCTGCGCAATTCCGCGCGGCGATCGAGCCGAAGTACGGGGTCGAGTTCTTCGTGACGAGCCTCCGCGGCGAGAACGTCCGCATCTACCCGATGGAGGTCTGGTCGCGGATCGAGGAGAAGCTCTCGCGGGTTTCGTCGCTCGAGCCCGCGGTGACCCGTTTCAAGAATTCCGTGAACTACTTTGGGCAATGCGCGGTCATGGACGGCCAGGGACGACTCCTGATCCACCCGCTCCTGCGCGAGAGGGCGGGCATACACGGCGAGGTCGCCGTGTTGGGGCAGCAGGATTTCCTCGAGGTCTGGAACCGCTCCTCGTTCGAGGAGCGGCTTGCGGGCGACCCGCTCACGGACACCGACCTCGCGACGCTCGCGGGCTTGGGGATTTGAGCGGGGGGCGGGGTCTGACCCATGCTGTCGAGCGCGCGCCTCGGGGAGAACGTGGGACCGTTGCAGGTGCCGCACCGTCCCGTGCTCGTCGCTGAGACGCTTTCCCTACTCGCCCCCCCCCGCGGTGCGACGGTAGTGGACCTCACCCTCGGGTCGGGAGGTCACGCGGAGCGCCTGATCGAGGCCGTCGGGCCCGAGGGACGGGTCCTCGGCATCGACAGGGATCCCGAGGCGATCGTTCACGCCAGCGCGCGGCTCCGCAGGTTCGGCGACCGGTTCGCCGCGCTCCGAGGGGACTATCGGGATCTCGTCGCGCTGCTGCATGGTGCGGGGGTCTACGCCGTGGAAGCTATCCTCGCCGACCTCGGCATCTCATCGCTCCAGCTCGATGACCCGCGCCGCGGCTTCTCGTTCAGGGTCGACGGGCCCCTGGATATGCGGATGGACCCGTCCTCGGGCCCTTCGGCCGCCGACCTCTTGGCCTCGCTCACCGAGGGAGAGATCAAGGAGATCTTGAAGACCTTCGGTGAGGAGAGGTTCGCGGGGCCGATTGCCCGCGCGGTCGTCCGCGAGCGGTCGCGGCGGCCTTTCCTCAGAACGCGCCAGCTCTCCGAGGTGGTGGAGCGCGCCGCCGGCGGCGCCGCGCGGCGCTACCGGATCCATCCGGCGACCCGGACATTCCAGGCGCTTCGGATCGCCGTGAACCGGGAGGTCGAGGGGCTCGAGAAGCTCGCGGGCGATGCCGTCTCGCTCCTGAGACGCGGTGGGCGTCTCGCGATCATCTCGTTCCATTCGCTCGAGGACCGGGCGATCAAGACCGCGTTTCGCGCCATGGCGGAGCGGTGCATCTGTCCCCCCGGTATGCCGGTATGCGGCTGCGGCCGGGAGAACCTGGTGCGGATCCTCACCACGCGCCCCGTCACCCCGTCGCCCGAGGAGATCGAGTCGAATCCCCGCTCGCGCAGCGCGCGGCTCCGCGCCGCGGAGAGGCTCTGATGCCGACTTCGGCACAGGCCGAACGCCGACACTGGCGGAACGTCATGGTGGTCCGCGAGCGCGACCCGCGACGGTTGCGATGGGTGATGCTGCTGCTCCTCGGCGTCGCGGCGGCCGCGACCCCCGTCGCGGCGTACCTGATCCAGCAGATGCAGTTCGTCGAGACGCGTTACCGGATCGAGGAGCTGCGAGGACGGCGCGAACGCCTTGAGGAGACGGAGCGTCGCCTCAGGATCGAGAGGGCGACCCTCGAGGCGCTTCCCCGTGTCGAGGGGCGTGCGCTGGACGAGCTCGGGCTCGTGCATCCCACGCCTCATCAGATCGTGGTCGTCCGGTCGTCGGCCCCTGGCCGTGGGAGCGCGGCGCCCCGCGCCCCAGGCGAATTCCCGGCCGCGCGCTGAGCGGCGTTCGGCGCGCGCGGCGGATCGAGAGTCTCGATGGAGCCTTTGGCCCGATTCCGCGTTGCATCGTTCGCCGTGGCCGTGGGGATTCTCGCTCTCGCCATCGCCTCGCGCCTCGTCGAGCTGCAGGTGGTCCGCTCCGACGAGATGAAGGCGCAGGCGCGGCGCCAGCACGAGCAGACCGTGGAGATCGGCGGTGAGCGCGGGGCGGTGCTGGATCGCGCCGGCCGAGAGATCGCGGTGAGCGTGGCGACCTCGTCGCTGTTCGCGCATCCCTCGCGCGTCCCGGACCCGGCCCGAGCCGCCCGGCTCCTCGCGGGAGCCATCGACGTTCCCGAGGCGCGCATCCTCGAGCGCCTCCGGTCGGACCAGCCGTTCGTCTGGCTCAGGCGCCGCATGGACCCGAGTATGGCCAGGGCGGTGCAGTCGCTCGGCCTGCCGCTCGGGAAAGGGCAGCCGTTCGGGTTCGAGACCGAGGGGAAGCGGTTCTACCCGCAGGGCCAGCTCGCCGTGCACGCGGTGGGCAACGCCAACATCGACCAGCACGGGGTCGAGGGGATCGAGCGGCGGTTCGACGACGACCTTCAGGGGGATTCTTCCCACTACCTCGCCGTGCGGGATGGCCGCGGCGGGACGGTGCTCCAGCTCGTTCAGCCCGCGTCGAAGCCACCGCGCGACGTGGTGCTCACCCTGGATCTCGACCTCCAGCACGTGGTCGAGCGGGAGCTCGAGCGCGCATGGGTCGAGAGCGGCTCGCGCGCAGCCGCCGCGATTCTCTTGGATCCCGCGACGGGGCAGGTGCTCGCGATGGCGAACCGCCCCACCGCAGACGCCAACCGCTACGGCGAAGCGACCCCCGAAGGACGCCGCAACCGCGCGGTGGTCGACCAGTACGAACCCGGTTCGACGTTCAAGGTCATCACCGCGGCCACGGCGCTGGAGCTCGGGACGGTCGCTCCGGAGCAGCTCTTCGACTGCCAGAACGGGAGCATCTCCATCGCGGGGTTCAGGAT
Organism: Terriglobia bacterium; assembly: GCA_020073205.1. Lineage (NCBI taxonomy): Bacteria > Pseudomonadati > Acidobacteriota > Terriglobia > Terriglobia bacterium. The sequence goes on along the minus strand of JAIQFR010000021.1, from coordinate 12,882 downwards.
CCGCGACCACCATCCCTACGGCGTCCTCTCCGTGCGGCAGATCCTCGAGAAATCCAGCAACGTGGGAATCATCAAGGTCGGCAGGACGATCCCTCGTGAGCGCTTCGACGAGTCGATCCGGAAGTTCGGGTTCGGTCGCCGCACCGGGATCGAGCTCCCCGGCGAGCGGTCGGGACAGATCACGCCGCTCTCGCGCTGGTCCGTGCTGTCCCCCGCCTCGATTTCCATGGGCCAGGAAATCGCGGTGACCGCGCTGCAAGTCGCATCGGCGATGGCCACGGTGGCGAACGGCGGTGTCCGGGTCCCTCCCCGCGTCGTCCTGGGCACCCGCGACGCATCCGGACGCTTCGATCCCGCCCCCGCCCCCGAGCCCGTGCGCGCGGTCTCCGAGCGCACGGCTCGCACGATGACCGGAATCCTCGAGGGGGTCGTCGCGCGCGGCACCGGCACGAAGGCGGCGGTGCCGGGATATCGCCTCGCGGGCAAGACCGGGACCGCCCAGAAGGTCGTGCCCGGCCAGGGATACTCCCACTCCCAGTTCGTCGCGTCGTTCGCTGGATTCGGGCCGGTGGACTCGCCGCGCCTCGCGGGCGTCCTCGTGCTCGACTCGCCGAGCGGCGGGGCCTACTACGGCGGACAGGTCGCCGCGCCGGCCTTCGGCCGGATCATGGCGGATGCCCTCGCGTACCTTCGCGTCCCGCCGGACGAGGACCCGCTGCCTCCCGCCCGCGAGACGGCCCCCGCGCCGGACGCGTGGGCCGCTCGCAGGAAGCCGGCCCCCTCGGGAGATGGCGGCGAGGTCATGATGGAAGGGCCGGTCGTCACGGGGCCCGGCCAAGTGCCGGACCTCCGGGGGCTGAGCCTCCGCGAAGCGGTGGTCGCGCTCACCGACAGGGGCTACAGCGCGAGCGTAGCGGGGAGCGGCGCGGTCGTGGATCAGACTCCGGCGCCGGGCTCCCCACTCCCCGGGGGCGGAGCCTGCGCGATCCGGCTCGGCGCGCCCGAGGACCCATCGGCGGTGCCGGCGGCGGCCGTCTCGCCCGCTCACCCCCGGAAGCCTCTCGCCGCCGTGGCCCGCGTCGCGGCGCGGAGGAGGACACGATGAGCGCCGCGCCGCGGCCGCTGTCGGACCTCCTCCGGCGGGCCGGTGTGCGGCCGATCGATCCCGTCGCCGCCGACCCCACGATCACCGGCGTGAGCCTCGACTCCCGCCGCGTGCTTCCCGGAAACCTGTTTTTCGCGCTGCGCGGCTTCCGGATCGACGGCGTCGTCTTCGTACCGGACGCTGTAGGGCGAGGCGCGTCGTCGATCGTGTCGTCGTCACCACGCCCCAGCGCGCTCGACGAGGGGATCGCGTGGGTCCGCGTCGAGGACGCGAGGCGGGCGGCCGGGCTCCTGGCGCGCGACTGGTTCGGGCGGCCGGACGAGGCGCTGTCACTCGTCGGGATCACCGGGACCAACGGCAAGACCACGGTGTCGTACCTCGTGGAGTCCATCGCATTGGCGGCGGGGCTGAAGCCCGGCAGGATCGGTACCGTCGGCTTCGCGTTCGGCGGCTCGGAGATCCCCGCTTCCCGCACCACCCCCGAGGCACCCGACCTCTTCGCGCTCCTGGCGGAGATGCGCGATGCGGGAGTCGCCCTGGTCGCACTCGAGGTGTCCTCCCACGCGCTGGCCCTCGGGCGGGTCGAGGGAGCCCGGTTCGCGGTCGCCGCGTTCCTGAACCTGGGACAGGACCACCTGGACTTCCACGGCGACAGGGAGGCCTACTTCGAGGCGAAGGCCAGGTTGTTCGAGGGCCTCGCCCCTGACCAGGCGGCCGTGCTCCCCGCCGACGACCCACGCGGCGCAGTGCTCGCCGCGCGGACCTGTGCGGCCGTGAGCACGTTCGGGCGCTCGGAGAAGTCCACGGTCCGGCTCCGCGACGAGTCTTGCGTCCTCGCAGGATCCGAGGCGGTGCTCGAGTTCGGCGGCGCGCGCCTCCCTGTCCGGACGAAGCTCCTCGGACGCTTCAACTTGGACAACGTCGCGGCGGCCGCGGCGTGTGCCCTCGCCGCAGGTCTTCCGTCCGCCGCGATCGGAGATGGGATCCGCGCGCTCGAGAGCATCCCCGGCCGAATGGAGCGCGTGAACGCAGGGCAGCCGTTCACCGTGATCGTCGACTTCGCCCACACGGAGCAGGCTCTCGAGAGCCTCATGGACGCCCTGAGGAATCTCGTCGAAGGGCGAACGCTTCTCGTGTTCGGGTGCGGCGGCGAGCGCGACCGCGGAAAGCGCCCCGCGATGGGACGCGTGGCCGCCGAGCGCGCGGACCTCGTCTTCCTGACCTCCGACAACCCTCGAAGCGAGGATCCGTTGGCGATCCTCCGGGAAGTCGAGGCGGGAGTCTCGTCGGTAGCGGGCGGCGCGGCGCGGTGCCGCACGATTCCGAGCCGGCCCGAGGCGGTCGCGGTGGCGGTGTCGTCGGCGCGTCCCGGGGACGCGGTGGTGATCGCCGGGAAGGGTCACGAGTCGACGCAGACCTTCGGCGACCATGTGGTGCACCTGGACGACCGCGAGGTGGCCCGTCAGGCACTTGCGGCGTGCGGCTGGGGGGGAGACCTCCGTGCCGGAGCTTAGGCTCGGAGAGCTCGCGGCCGCCGCCGGCGCGGTCCTGGTCCGCGGCAACGCCGAGACGCGGGCCGACTCGTACTCCATCGACACGAGAACGCTCAAGGCGGGAGCCGTGTTCTTCGCGCTGCGCGGAGCACGTGCGGACGGGCACGCGTTCCTTCCCGCCGCCGCGAGGGCCGGCGCCGTGGCGGCGGTGGTGCGGGAGGAGCCTCCGGCCGACGAGCCCGCGCCCCCCGCGCTGCTCCGCGTGGACGATCCCGTCCTTGCCCTGGCGCGTTGCGGCGCCGCCGCCCGGCGGCGCCCCGGGCTTCGCGTGGCCGCCGTCACCGGCAGCGCCGGGAAGACCACGACCAAGGACCTGTTGGCGGCGGGGCTCGGCGCGTCACGGCGGGTCTACCGAACGCGGGGGAACCTCAATAACCACCTGGGAGTCCCGCTGAGCCTGCTCGAGTGCCCCGGAGATGCGGAATGGGCGGTGATCGAGATGGGCATGAGCGCGCCGGGGGAAATTGCCGCGCTGACCCGGATCGCCGACCCCGACGTGGCCCTCGTGACCAACGTCCGCCCGGCGCACCTCGAATTCTTCGAGTCGGTGGACGGGATCGCCGCCGCGAAGGGAGAACTGTACGCCCTTCTCCGGCCCGAGTCGGTGGCGGTGGTGAATCTCGACGACGAGAGGTGTCGCGTCCAGGCCGCGCGGCACGCCGGGGCGCGGTTGACGTACGGCCGCGATCCGGGCGCGGACGTCGCGCTCCAAGCGGTCGAGGACCGGTTCGTCCCGGGGGCCGCGCTCACCTTCCGGCACGGAGATCGGAGCCGCTCGCTCGTCCTCCGCCTCGGCGGCGCCCACGCCGCGCTCGACGCGCTCGCTGCGCTGGCGGGCGTCGTGGCCGCCGGCCAGGATCTGGACGAGGCGTCGGCCGCGATGTCCGAGATGGAGCCGGCGCCCGGACGCGGGAAGGTCCACCGGCTCGCCGGCGGCGCGTTCCTGGTGGACGAGTCGTACAACAGCAACCCCGCGGCGCTCGAGTCCGTGATCGGAACGATGCGGAGCACCGCCGTCGCGGGCCGGAAGATCCTCGTGATGGGCGACATGCTGGAGCTCGGGCCGGACGAGGCCGCGTTCCACCGAGAGGCCGGCGAGTGGGCGGTCGAGGCCGGCGTGCGCCTGCTCGTCGGCGTCGGCCCACGGTCGAAGGGGGCCGTCGAAGCGGCCCGCCGCGCACGGATCCCGGAGGCGTGGGGCGAGCCGGACGCGGCCGCCGCCGCCCGCTCGGTGCCACCCCGGCTTGCCCCGGGGGACCTGGTCGTGGTCAAGGGTTCGCGGGGCGTCCGCCTCGAGCAGGTCGTCGAGGCGATCCTGCGAATCCGGGGGGAGGCGCGCTGATGCTCTTCCACCTCCTCTATCCGCTCCACGGCCACTTCGGAGCGTTCAACGTCTTCCGCTACATCACCTTCAGGAGCGCCATGGCGGTGCTCACCGCGCTCCTTCTCTCGTTCGTGCTCGGGCCGGGACTGATCCGCCGGCTGCGCCAGTTCCAGATCGGGCAGGAGATCCGCGACGAGGGACCGACCTCTCACCGGACGAAGCGCGGGACCCCGACGATGGGCGGGCTCCTGATCATCACCGCCGTGGTGCTCCCCACGCTCCTCTGGGCGGACCTCCGGAACGGATTCGTCTGGATCGCGGTGACCTCGATGCTTCTCTTCGGCAGCATCGGCTTCGCCGACGACTACCTGAAGGTCGCGCGAAAGCGGAACCTGGGGCTGACCGCCCGCCGGAAGTTCTCGCTGCAGGTCCTGGTCGGACTCCTCCTCGGCGCGCTGCTCCTCTGGCTCGCGTGGCGGGGGACCTTCACGACCCGCCTCTCGTTCCCGTTCTTCAAGCTGATCCTGCCGGATCTGTCGTGGGGCTACGTGTTGTTCGCCGTCTTGGTGCTCGCAGGCTCCGCCAACGCGGTGAATCTCACCGACGGGCTCGACGGGCTCGCGATCGGGTCGGTGCTCGTGGTCTCCTCGGCGTTCACCGTGCTCGCCTACGCGGCGGGCAACGCCATCGTCGCCGACTACCTCGGCATTCCCAACGTCAAGGGGACCGGAGAGCTCACGGTGTTTTGCGGCTCGCTGGTGGGAGCGAGCCTGGGGTTCCTCTGGTTCAACTGCCACCCCGCCGAGGTCTTCATGGGCGACGTGGGTTCCATGGCCCTGGGCGGAGCGATCGGGACCACCGCGCTCCTGATCAAGCAAGAGTTCCTCCTGGTGCTCGCCGGCGGGCTCTTCGTCGTCGAGGCGCTGTCGGTCATCCTCCAGGTGGCGTCGTTCAAGCTCCGCGGGGTGCGGATTTTCCGGATGTCGCCGCTGCACCACCATTTCGAGCTGGCGGGCTGGAGCGAATCGAAGGTGGTGATCCGCTTCTGGATCATCGCGATCATGTTCGCCCTCCTGGCCCTGGCCACGCTGAAGCTGAGGTGAGCACCGCCGTGGCCGCGCCGAACCTCTCGCGGACGGAGCCGAGGCTCGCGGGGCTCCGCGCCCTCGTGGTCGGTCTCGGCCGGAGCGGTCTCGCCGCGACGCGGATCCTCGCGTCGAGGGGCGCGAAGGTGACCGCCGCCGACCGGCGGACGGAGGCGGAGCTCGGACAGGCCGCCGCGGGAGCGATCGCCCTCGGAGCGGCCGTCGTCGCCGGAGGGCACCCCCCCGCTCTCGCTCGCGACGCGGACCTGATCGTGGTCAGCCCCGGCGTCCCCACGGGCGATCCTCTCCTCGCCGCGGCCCGCGAGGCGGGTGTCCCGGTCTGGGGAGAGGTGGAGCTCGCCTACCGGTTCTGCCGCGGGCGGATCGTGGCCGTCACCGGCTCCAACGGGAAGAGCACGACGACCTCGATGATCGGAGCCATCCTCCGGCAGTCCGGGATTCCCGGCGGGACTGGCGGGAATCTGGGAACGCCGTTCGCGGATCTGCTCTCCCTCGACTCCCCGCAAGCGGTCCATGCCCTCGAGCTGTCGTCGTTCCAGCTCGAGACGATCGACGCCTTCCGCCCCGATGTCGCGGTGGTGCTCAATCTCAGCCCGGACCACCTCGACCGCTACCCGAGCTACGACGCCTACGTGGCAGCGAAGGCCCGCCTTCTCGAGGCTCAGAACGCCGCGGGATGCGCCGTCCTGAACGGGGACGACCCGGAGACGGTCCGGCTCCTGCCGTCGGTGCGAGGTCGGCTCCTCCGTTTCACGACGCGGGAGGATCTCGCGGACGGCGCGTTCCTGCGGCACGGGACGCTGGTCCTCCGGCTGGAGGGGCGGGAGCAGGAGATCCTCCCGGCGTCCGCGCTGCGCGTGCCAGGCGAGCACAACACGGCCAATGCCCTCGCCGCGGCGCTCGCGTGCGGTCTCGAAGGATGCCGGCCGGAGGCGATCGCCCGGGCGCTCCGCGCGTTCGTCGCGCTCCCGCACCGCCTCCAGCACGTCGGCACCCTGGACGGCGTGCAGTTCTACGACGACTCCAAGGCGACCAACCTCGACGCGGCGGGACGGGCGCTCCTGGCGTTCCCGGCGGGGACCGTGCTGTTGATCCTGGGCGGCAAGGACAAGGGCGGCGACTGGCCCGCCTTGGCGCCCGCCGTCCGCGAGCGCGCCCGCTGCGTTCTCCTGGTCGGGCAGGCGGCGCGGGCGATCCGCGCGGGCCTCGCGGGCACGGTCCCTCTGGTGGACTGCCGCACCGTCATGACGGCGGTGCGCGCCGCCTACGAGCGTGCGCGGCCGGGGGACGTGGTCCTCCTGGCGCCGGGGTGCGCCTCGTTCGACCAGTACCGGAACTTCGAGGAGCGCGGGGACGATTTCCGCCGTTCCGTGGAAGGGCTTCTCCCCGGAGGAGGCCGGTATGCCTAAGCGCACGGCGCCGGACCGATGGTTCCTCCTCACCACGGGTCTCTTGGTGTTCTGGGGGCTTCTCATGGTGGGGAGCGCCTCCCACTACCTGGCGATGAGCCTCGGCCAGAGCCCGTACCATTACCTGCTGCGGCACTCGATCTACGTGGTGCTGGGGGTGCTCGCCCTGTTCGGGACGATGCGCCTGTCGTACCGCAAGCTCGACGACCGGCGGATCGTGCTCGGCCTGGTCGCGATGACCCTGGCCGCGCTGATCGCGGTTCTCGCCATGCCGGCCGCCGGAGGGGCCCGCCGCTGGTTCCCCCTGGGGATCGCCAGCGTGCAGCCGTCCGAGATCGCCAAGCTGGTCATCATCGTGTTCATGGCCTACCTGCTCTCCCGCAAGGAAGGACAGGTCAACGACCTCCCCAAGGTCCTCGGGCCGTGCGTGGCGATCACCGGGGCGATGGCGGCGCTGATCGCCGTCGAGCCCGACTTGGGCTCCGCGCTGATGGTCGCCGCCCTCATGGGCGTGATGCTGTTCGTCGCCGGCCTGCGCTGGTCCTACATCGGCGCTGTCGCCGGGGCCGGGACCGTGGGGATGGCGGTCGCGGTCGTGGCGGAGCCGTACCGGGTCGAGCGCATCAAGACGTTTCTCCACCCCGAGGCGAACCTCCAGGGCTCCGGCTTCCAGCTCTGGCAGTCGCTCATCGCGCTGGGCAACGGCGGGACCCTCGGCGCCGGCCTCGGCCAAGGCCAGCAGAAGGCGTTCTATCTGCCGGCGGCGCACACGGATTTCATCTTCAGCGTGGTCGGCGAGGAGCTGGGCCTCGTCGGGACGTCGCTCCTGCTGGTCGGATTCTCTGTGCTTTTCTGGCGCGGAATGCGGGCGGCGGTACGGGCGCCGGACCGATTCGGGTTCTACCTGGCCCTGGGGGCGACGAGCCTCCTGACGATCCAGGCGCTGATCCACATGGCGGTTTGCCTCGGACTGTTCCCGACGAAAGGGCTGCCGTGCCCGTTCATCAGCTACGGGGGATCGTCCCTCGTCGCGAGCATGGCCGCGGCCGGACTCGTGCTGAACGTCTCCCAGCACTCGAGCTGATCGGGATGCGGGTGAAGGAGGGCGGGAGGAGGATCGTCGTCGCGGGCGGAGGGACCGGCGGGCACCTGTTCCCCGCGCTCGCGGTGGCGGACGAGCTGAGGCGGCGGCACCCGGACGCGATCATCGCGTTCATCGGAGGGAAGCGGGGCCTCGAGACGAGGCTCGTGCCCGCCGCCGGGTTCCGGCTACGGACGATGCCGCTCGCGGGGCTCAAGGGCGCGAGCCTCCCGGGGCGCGTGGCGGCCGCGGCGGCCGCGGCGGTGGGAACGATCCGGTGCTTGGCGTGGATGGTCGCCTGGAGGCCGGACCTGGTGATCGGAGTGGGAGGGTACGCGTCGGGGCCCGCGGTTCTGGCCGCGCGGCTCCTCCGCGTGAGAGCGATGGTGATGGAGCAGAACCACTTCCCGGGGGCGGTCAACCGCTGGCTCGCGCCGCGGGTGGACGCCGTCTGCGTCCCCTCCGACGCCGCGCGCTCGAGGCTCGGCGGCCGCGGGATCGTCACCGGAAATCCGGTCCGCCGCGAATTCACATCGATCGGACCGCCCCCGTCGGGCGAAGCGCTCTCGCTCCTCGTCTTCGGCGGGAGCCGGGGCGCGCGATCCATCAACCGCGCGGCCGTCGGGGCGATCCCCTCGCTCGGACGGATCTCCCCGCCGCCGCGGATCGTCCACCAGACCGGCGACGAGGACGAGGCCTCGGTCGCGGCGGCCTACCGGGACTACCCCGGTTCCCACGAGGTGAGGGCGTTCCTCGACGACATGGCCGCGCGTCTCGCCGGGGCGGACCTCGCCGTCTGCCGCGCCGGGGCGACGACCCTCGCGGAGTTGGCCGCCGCCGGCCGCCCGGCGGTCCTCGTCCCCTACCCGTTCGCAGCCGACGATCACCAGCGGCTCAACGCCGAGGCCGTGGAGGATGCCGGCGCCGCGGTGGTCGTGCTGGACCGGGATCTCGACGGGAGCCGCCTCGCCGCCACCGTCGCGGCCCTCGCGGCGGATCCGGCCCGGCGGCGGGCGATGGGCGAGGCGGCGAGAAAGCTCGCGCGGCCGGACGCGGCGGAGCGGATCGCCGACGTCGCCGACGCGCTGCTCGAAGGGGGCGCACCCGGGGCCGGGGGACCTTCCGCCGGGGAGGAGGCGCCCGATGTTCCGTAAGGCGAGGCGTCTCCATTTCGTCGGCGTCGGCGGGGCCGGTATGAGCGGCATCGCCGAGGTCCTGGTGAACATGGGGTACCCCGTGTCCGGCTCGGACCTCGTGACGAGTCCAGCGACGCGGCGCCTCGCGAAGCTCGGAGCCACGGTGCACCGCGGCCACCGCGCGTCGTACGTCCAGGACGCGGACGTGCTCGTGATCTCGTCCGCGGTCCGTCCGGACAACCCGGAGGTGGTCGAGGCACGCCGGCGCAGGATCCCGGTGATCCCGCGTGCGGAGATGCTCGCGGAGCTCATGCGGATGAAGTACGGGGTCGCGGTGGCGGGCTCCCATGGGAAGACCACCACGACCGCGATGATCGCCGACGTCCTGGGGAACGGCGGCCTGGATCCCACCGTGGTGATCGGCGGCCGCATCGCCGCGCTCAGGTCCGGGGCCAAGCTCGGCAAAGGCGAGATGATGGTCGCCGAGGCGGACGAGTCGGACGGCTCGTTCCTCAAGATGAAGCCCACCATCGCCGTCGTGACCAACGTCGACCGGGAGCACCTCGACCACTACGCCGACCTGTTGGCGATCCAGGACGCGTTCCTGCAGTTCGTCTCCCGCGTCCCTTTCTACGGCGCCGTGGTGGCCTACCTCGACGATCCGAACGTGCGCTCCATCCTCCCCCGCGTCGACCGCCGGCTGATCACCTACGGGCTCTCCAGCGATGCGGAAGTCTCCGCCGCGGACGTGACCGTCGCCGGCTTCGGCTCGACGTTCACCGCCTCGCGACGCGGAGTGCGTCTGGGCGAGGTGAGGCTTCGGGTCCCCGGGCGCCACTCGGTCTACAACGCGCTGGCCGCGATCGCGGTCGGGCTCGAGCTCGACGTCCCCTTCGCGTCGGCGGCGCGGGCGCTCGCGCGATTCAGGGGTGTCGACCGCCGCTTCGAGCTCCTGGGAACGGCGTTCGGCGCCATGGTCGTGGACGACTACGGGCACCATCCCACCGAGATCGCCGCGACGCTCGCCGCGGCGCGTGAGGGGTTCGGGGTACGTACGATCGTGGTCTTCCAGCCGCACCGATTCACGCGGACACGAGCCCTGCTCGAGGAGTTCGGCCGCGCGTTCTTCCTCGCGGACCGCGTGATCGTGACGGAGATCTACCCGGCCGGCGAAACGCCGATCCCCGGTGTCAACGGCGCGTCGGTGGCGGACGCGCTCGTTCGCCACGGACACCCGTCGGTGACCTTCGAGCCGGACCTTAGGAAGATCCCGGCGCTCCTCAAGGGCGTCGTGCGCGAGGGGGACCTCGTGCTCACGCTGGGTGCAGGCAACGTCCGGAGGACCGGGGAGGAGCTGATCAAGCTCGAGTCGGGGCCAAGGCGGCGACGGAGGACGCGATGATACTGGAACGAGGCGGCCCCACGGCGGAGCCCGACCGCCGCTACTGGCGGCGGCGCGCGAACCGCGAGGTCCGCAAGACGCGGCGGACCCGGACGCTCCTCCACTGGACCGGGATCGTCGGTGCGAATCTCCTATTCGCGGCGGTCCTCGTGTACTCGGGATGGCAGGCGGCGGACCATCTCACCACGACGCCGGGGCTCGCCGTGACCCACGTCGAGGTCGACGGCGCCTCCCGGACCTCCCCCGATGCGATCCGGGCGCTGCTCTCCCCGTTCGTCGGCCGGAACCTCCTCGCGCTGGACCTCGGTGAGGTCGCGGCGAGGGCCGCGTCCCACCCTTGGATCCGCCTGGCGGCGGTGAAGCGCATCGTCCCCCATACCCTTCGTGTCTCGGTGGTGGAGCGCGCGCCGGCGGCGCTCGCGGTGATCCGCGGCCTCGTCCACGTGGTGGACGACGGCGGATTCGTCATGGGGCCGGCCGGACCCGGCTTCTCGCTGGACCAGCCGGTGCTCACGGGGCTCGACCGGCTGGACGGATCCGCGCTCGCCAACGCCCTCGCCGTCGGCGCGAGGGCGATCGCGCGGCTCCGGAGCGCGAGCCCGTCGTGGGAGCGGGAGGTGTCGGAGCTCGACCTCTCCCGGCCGGACCGGATCGAGGTGGTCACCCGGAAGGCGGGTCCACGGATCCTCCTCGACTCGGATCGCGTCGAACGGAACCTGAACGATTTCCTCGCCTTGCGACCGGAGATCGAGAGGCGGCTGGGACCGGCGACGGTCGTCGACCTTCGCTGGAGCCGCCGGATCTCCGTTCTTCCGGCCGCAGCGCTTTCCGAGGCGGAGGCCCATTAGCCATGGCCAGGAACGAGCGGTACGTCGTGGGGCTCGACATCGGGACGACCCGGATCTCGTGCGTCGTCGGCGAGATCAAGGAGCAAGGCGCGATCGAGGTGGTCGGCGTCGGCGAGGCCCCCTCCCGCGGGCTGCGCAAGGGGGTCGTCGTCCACCTGGACACCACCGTGGAGGCGATCAAGGCGGCCGTGGAGCAGGCGGAGGTCATGGCCGGGGTCAACGTCGAGTCCGCCACCGTCGGGATCGCCGGCGCCCACATTCGCAGCTTCAACAGCCGTGGCGTGGTCGCGGTGTCCGGGAAGGACCGAACGGTCTCCAAGGAGGACATGAAGCGGGTGCTCGACGCCGCGAGGGCGGTGAGCATCCCTCAGGACCGCGAGATCCTGCACGTGCTTCCGCAGGAGTTCGTGCTGGACAACCAGGGCGGGATCGCCTCCCCGGTGGGGCTCACCGGCTCGAGGCTCGAGGCGAACGTTCACGTCGTGACCGGCTCGACCACGTCGATCCAAAACCTGGTCACCTGCGTCAACCGGGCCGGGGTCGAGGTACGGGACACGGTTCTGGAGTCGCTGGCGGCCGCCGAGTCGATGCTGAGCCAGGACGAGAAGGAGCTGGGCGTCGCGCTGATCGACGTCGGCGGCGGGACCACCGATCTGGCGCTGTTCGAGCGAGGATCGATCTGGCACACCTCCGTGCTGCCCGTCGGCGGGAGCCACTTCACCAACGATCTGGCGGTGGGCCTACGCACGCCGATCCCCGACGCGGAGCGCCTCAAGATCAAGCACGGCTGCGCGATGGCGACGATGGTCGAGGACAACGACGCCATCGAGGTCGCGTCCATCGGCGAGCGCAAGCCGCGGCTCCTTCAGCGCCAGGTCATGGCCGCGATCCTCCAACCGCGAGCCGAGGAGATCTTCGCCCTGATCCGCGAGGAGATCGGCCGGGCGGGGTTCGAGCGGCAGCTGAACGCCGGCCTCGTTCTCGCCGGAGGAGGGAGCCTGCTCTCGGGGATGACCGAGGTCGCCGAGCAGATGTTCGACCTGCCGGTGCGCCGCGGGCAGGCGGGCGGCGTCGCGGGGCTCACCGAGCCCGCCTGCGGACCGCAGCACGGCACGGCGATCGGGCTGGCGCTCTACGGGGCGCGGCACCGCGCAGCGCGACAGCGATTCCCCCTGCCGGCGACCGGCGGGCTGCTGGGAAAGGTCAGGGGCCGCGTGAGGGCCTGGGTGCGGGAGATGTTCTTGTGAATGGCCGGGGGGCGCGCAACGCACGATTCATAACGGGGGAGAGATAAGACGATGATCACGATGGACGATGACACGCGGCGGAACCGGCCGCTCCAGCTCGCGTTCGACGACGCCCAGGCGACGCCGGCGAACATCAAGGTGATCGGCATCGGCGGCGGCGGCGGGAACGCGGTCAACCGCATGATCGCCACGAGCGTCGCCGGGGTCGAGTTCCTGACGGCGAACACCGACTGTCAAGCGCTCCGGACGAACCGGGCGTCGGTCAAGCTCCAGCTCGGGTCGAAGCTGACCAAGGGGCTCGGGGCCGGCTCGAACCCGGAGGTGGGCCGCAGCGCCGCTCTCGAGGACACCGACAAGCTGCTCGAGCACCTGAGCGGGGCGGACATGGTCTTCGTGACCGCTGGACTCGGCGGCGGCACCGGCACCGGAGCCTCGCCGATCATCGCGAACCTGGCGCGGGAGCTGGGCGCCCTCGTGGTCGCCGTGGTGACCAAGCCGTTCGACTTCGAGGGGAGGCGGCGTAAGTCGCAGGCCGAGGAGGGTCTCGCCGCGCTCCGGCAGGTCGTCGACACGGTGATCACCATCCCGAACGACAAGCTCCTCCACACCGTCGAAAAGGGGACCCCGCTTGCCGAGGCCTTTCTCATGGCGGACGATATCCTCCGGCAGGC